>CAMLSH010000097.1 GCA_946482625.1 uncultured Opitutaceae bacterium | reverse complement strand
GCGAGGGCGAGACGGCGGTAGAAGTCGATGCGCAGGCGCGTCTCGGTGATGTAGGTGGAGGGGATGCGGGCCTGGATTTTGGGGATCTCGACGATGCCGCTGGCGTCGTCTTCGGCGTCTTTGATCGCGGTGTAGCTGTCTTCGTAACGGCGGCGGGCGGACTCGGATTCGCCGCCTTCGCCGACGTAGACGAAGTCGAGTTTCACGCTGGCGCGGATGGCGGAGGCGGTTTTCTCGCCTTTGAGTCGGGCGACGGATTGGCGGAGGAGTTGGCAGTAGAGTTCAAAGCCGACGCCGACGATGTGACCGCTTTGTTCGGAGCCGAGGAGGTTACCGGCGCCGCGGAGTTCGAGGTCGCGCATGGCGATGCGGAAGCCGGCGCCGAGCTGGTTGTGCGTGCGCAGTGCGGTGAGGCGCTGACGGGCGATCTCGAGCAGGCGCGTGTGGCGGTGGAGCAGGAGATAGGCGTAGGCCTGATGCGTGAAACGGCCGACGCGTCCACGAAGTTGATACAGTTGCGAAAGGCCGAAACGGTCGGCGCCTTCGATGATGATCGTGTTGCAGTTCGGAATATCGAGGCCGCTCTCGATGATCGTGGTGCAGACGAGGACGTCGTACGTGCCGGCGACGAACTCGGTCATGTGGAGTTCGAGTTCCTTTTCGTCCATCTGGCCGTGGCCGACGCCGATGCGCAGATCGGGGAGGAGTTGGCGGAGGCGGGCGGCGACGAGGTCGATCGTCTGGACGCGATTATGGAGATAGAAAACCTGACCACCGCGGCGGCGTTCGTGGCGGATGGCGTCGACGACGATTTTCTCGTCGTAGGTTTTGACGATGGTCTGAACGGGATGGCGATTCACCGGCGCGGTCTCGATCACGCTCATGTCGCGCGCGCCGGTGAGCGCCATGTAGAGTGTGCGCGGGATCGGCGTGGCGCTCATCGAGAGCACGTCGACGGACGCGCGCATCTGCTTGAAAGCCTCTTTGTGTTTCACGCCGAAGCGTTGTTCTTCGTCGATGACGACGAGGCCGAGGTCTTTGAACTTCACGTCGGCCTGGAAGACGCGATGCGTGCCGACGAGAATATCGACCTGGCCGGCGGCGGTGGCGGCGAGGATTTTGGTTTGTTCGGCGCGCGTGCGGAAACGGGAAACCATTTCGATGGCGATGGGATAGCCGGCCATGCGCTCGCGAAAGGTGTTCATATGTTGCTGCGCGAGCACGGTGGTCGGCACGAGGACGGCGACCTGGCGGCCGCCTTGGACGACTTTAAACGCGGCGCGGATGGCGACTTCGGTTTTGCCGAAACCGACGTCGCCGCAGATAAGGCGGTCCATCGGGCGGGCGCGTTCGAGATCGGCTTTGGTTTCGTCGATGGCGCGGAGTTGATCGCGCGTTTCGGTGAAGGGGAATGACGCCTCGAACTCCTTCTGCCAGGTGGTGTCGGGCGGGAAGCTGTGACCGGGTTGGGCTTCGCGGGCGGCCTGGATGCGGAGGAGTTCGGCGGCGAGATCGATGGTGGCGACCTCGGCGGCCTTGCGGGTTTTTTCCCAGCGATTGGAACCGATGCGGCCGAGCTGCGGGCGGGTTTTGCTCAGGCCGACGTATCGGGAAATCAGATGCGATTCTTGGAGCGGCACGTGGAGCGTAACGTGGTCGTCGAATTCGAGGGAGATGACTTCGCGAAGGCCGCCGGCGAATTCGACTTTGGTGAGACCGCGGAAGAGCGCGATGCCGTGCTGGAGGTGGACGACGAAATCGCCTTCGACGAGTTCGGAGAAATCGAGGAGCTGGTCGATTTGTGCGCGCGTGGCGACGGCGCGTTTGCTGCCGCCGGTGCGACGCGTGCGCTGGCGGCCGAAGAGCTCGGTTTCGGTGACGACGACGCAACCGGCGGAGCCAGTTGCGGGGGAAGGGCGGGAGGCGAAGGGCGAGGGGGTGTCGGAAGTCGGAGGCGGGCGGCGGGTGATGCGGAAGCCTTCGTTGAGGGTGCCGCGGAGATAGCGCGGTTTGAGATTTTTGAGCGTGGCGTCCTCGGCGAGGATTTCGCGGATGCGTTGTTCTTCGCCTTCTTTGGAGACGACGAAGTCGATCGCGTAGCCGTCTTTTTTCCACGCGGAGAGTTTGCGGAGGAATTCGGAGCGCGCGTCTTCTTCGGCGACGAGGCGATCTTGGGCGACCAGCGCGTCGTCGGGATAGCGGCGGTGGTGGACGAGGCTTTCGGTGTCCCAAGTGGCATCGGTGTCGGGCGTTTCGAAGAGCGCGGAGGTTTCGTCGAGATCGCTCACGCCGAAGGCGGCGGCGCATTTGGCGAGGATGGCGGGAAGCGCGGGATCGAGGTCTTCGTGCGACGAGGGCGTCGCGCCTCCATCGGCGGGAGCTTCGCGCGCGAGGAGGCTGAAGGCTTCGTCGAGGGCAGCGGGCTCGACGAACACGAGGTGAGTTTGCGGCGAGAGGTAGTCGGCGAGGCCGGTTTTCGATGGTTCGAGGCGGACGCGCGGCGTGGCGGAGAGCGTGATGGATTCGACGGATTCGCCGGAGCGTTGAGTGACGGGATCGAAGGCGCGGATGTCTTCGATCTCGTCACCGAAGAAATCGAGGCGGTAGGGCTGCGTCGCCGTTACTGGATACAGATCGATGATGCCGCCGCGGACGGCGTAGTGGCCGGGCGCTTCGCAGACGGCTTCGCAGTCGTAGTCGAGTTCGTTGAGCTTTTCGAGGAGCGCTTGGAAGGGCTGGGTCTGGCCTTTGGTGAGGGTGAACTCGCGGGTGGCGAATTGTTCGAGCGCCGGCACGGGCTGGAGGAGCGCGGCGGGTGTGGAGACGAGAATGAGGCGGGGAGCGGAGGCGGAGCGTCGAGCAGAGGAGACGGACCGCTCGCTGGCGCTCGCAGCTACGCCGGCGGCCTGGCGCGTGACGCGGAGTTTGGAAAGCGCGGCGAGGCGGTCGGACGAGGCGGCGAAGGCCTCGCGCATGTCGCGCGTGTCGGGCATCGATTCCGGGAAGACGAGGACGTCGAGCGGTTGTTTGTCGCCGGAGGCGGCGTGAAAGAAAGCGATGTCCTCGGCGAGCTGCTCGGCGGCTTTGAGTTCTTCGGTGACCACGAGCCAGACGGGCGCAGCGTGCGTGCGTGTCAGTTCTTCGATAACCGCGCCGCAGGCGGGCGGGCAGACGCCGGTGAGTTTATGGCGCGGTGTGGTGGCGGTGGGCATCGGCTAGGTGACAGAAGACGAATTCTAAACAAAAGGAAACGAAGGGAAGGAAGACGTTATGCCGCAGGCTCAAAGTGGTCCGCAAGCGAGGCGGACGTCCGCGTGCGGGCGATGGTTGAGCGATCCACGGAGCCCGAGCGAGCGAGCTGCCCACAGTTCCGAACATCCGGAAAGAGCGCGACAAGAGATGAGGATTTGCGCGTTGCGCGAGCGGGGCGGCGCTTATTTTTTGCGGGCCTGCAACGTCGCGAGGGCGGCGCGGGCGGCGGCTTCTTCTGCGGCTTTTTTCGAAGTGCCGCGACCGGTGCCGAGCGGTTCGCCGTTGAGCGAGGCGGAGGCTTCGTACTCGCGGGCGTGATCTTCGCCGGAGATGTGCGTGACTTGGTAGCGGAGGGCGTGGTTGCCGTGTTCGGCTTGGACAAGTTCTTGAAGGCGGCCCTTGGGATTTTCGGAAGGCTGAAGCGCGGCGAGCCGGTCGGCGAGCGAGCCGATTAGCCCTAGGATAACGCGGCGGGCGGTGAATAAATCGCTGTCGAGATAGATGGCGCCGATGACAGCTTCCATGGCGTCTTCGAGGGCGGAATCGCGGGCGCGGCCGCCGGTTTGTTCTTCGCTGTTGCCCATGCGCAGGCAGCCGGGCAACGCGATCTCGCGAGCGAGGTCGCTGAGGAATTTTCCTTTGGAAAGCGCGGATCGGCGCTGACTGAGCGAACCTTCGCGGTCGGCGGGAAAGAGGTCGAAGAGCGCTTCGGTGAGGACGAGCTGGAGCACGGCGTCGCCGAGGAACTCGAGGCGTTGGTTACTCTCGGTGACCTCGGTGTGCTCCTGGAGGTAGGACGGATGAGTGACGGCGCATTCCAGCAGACCGGCGTCGCGAAACGTGTAATCGAGGCGGTGTTGCAGGGCTTCGAGCGAAAAATTTTCGGGGGCAGACACGTTGTACGGGGAAAAATTCGAACGCCAAAAACCAAAGCGCCAACGAAACTGCAAACGTGGAAAAGCGGGACGTGCGCTCCACGGAATGTCGGACGCTCAGGAAGGGTGGCGACGCGTGGGGGATTTGAAGATTCTCGGGGGCTGGTCGGGAGTTTCCCCGGCCGTCTTTTGCGAAATAAAAACGCCACCGGAAATGGGTGGCGTTGAGGAATCCGGCGGTGCGTACGCTCAGGAAGCGCGCGGCGCGGCGCGGTGCGGCCGATCAGATCTTCGCGAGGAGTTTTTCCTTGAGCGAGGCTTTGGGCTGCATGCCGACGAATTGTTCGACGAGCTGGCCGCCTTTGAAGAGGAGCATCGTCGGGATGGCGCGGATACCGTACTCGGCGGAGATGGCGTCGTTGTCGTCGACGTTGACCTTGGCGATCTTGACCTTGCCGTCGAGTTCGGTGGCCAGCTCTTCGAGGATCGGAGCGATGGCTTTGCACGGTCCGCACCAGGGTGCCCAGAAATCTACGAGGACCGGCGTCGGGACGCCGATCGCACTCTTGAAGGTGTCGGTGGTCAGGTTGGCGATTTTATCGGACATGGATGTTTTGTTGAGAGCTGCAACGAACAGGGAAGAGAGAATTTGGCAAATGTGGACTGGTGCGGACTCCGCACTTGGGAATGTGGAAGTCGGGAAGACTGGAAAAGGAAACAGGCTAGCGCGGGGTGGATTTGTGGATGATCTCGGCGAGTTCCTGGCGCTCGACCTGGGAGAGGTGTTTGCCACGAAATTTGAGCTCTTCGAAGGTTTTCACGACGGTTTCGGTCATGCGGCCGTGGGTTTCTTCGGAGCCGCCGACGATGGCGAATTGTTCGCCCTTCGTAATGCGTTTGTGGCCGTCGTCGTTATCGAGACCGACGCCGAGAAGGGCGGCAGGAGCGACGGGGTTTTTCGCGTTGGGCGGAGTGCGTTTGACGGGCTTCTTGCTCACGCGATCAACGTGTCCGGGGTGGCAGGTGTTTCAAGTGCGTTCTCCTCACTATTAGGCACGGCTGCGGGCGGAGGCGGCGTGTCTTCACGGGCGGAGACGACGATGTCGTCAAAGGCGTCGGTCTGGCGGACGCGCAGTTTGCCGAGGCGCGTGAGTTCGAGAACGGCGATGAACGTCGCGACGAGCACGCGGAGGCTGGTGTGGCCGGGGAAGAGGTCGGAAAAGATGAACGACTTCTCGGTCTGGATGCGGTGGAGGATGGTCTCCATCTGGTCGGAGACGGTGACTTGCTCGTCCTTGATTTCGCCGACGACAAGTTTTTCTGCGAGTCGGCGAAGGACGATGTTGAAGGAGTTCCAGAGTTCGATGCGATCGACTCCTTTGAGCGGCCGCTCGTCCTCGGTGGGGGCGAGGGTGGACACGAAGCGGACGAGTTTGTCGCGTTGGAAGGTGGCGAGGTCGTCGAGCTGGCGGGCGGCTTCCTTGAATTTTTTGTATTGGAGGAGCTGATGCACGAGTTCCCAGCGCGGGTCCATGGCCTCGTCGTCCTCGGCATTGGGGTCGACGGCGTGGTGGCCCTTGGGAAGGAGCATGCGGCTCTTAATTTCCATCAAGGTCGCGGCCATGACGAAAAATTCGCCGGCGACTTCGAGGTCGAGTTGCTGCATGGAGCGAATGGCGTCGAGGTACTGACGGGTCACCGACTCGATGGGAATGTCGTAGATGTCGATCTCGCTCTTGCGGATGAGGAAGAGGAGGAGATCGAGCGGGCCTTCGAAGGCCGGAAGTTTGATGCGGTAATCAGCGTCGGGAACCACGGGGCGGAGATGGTTGGGCGGAGAGGGCGGCGGGCAATGGAAAAGTGAGCGCCGCCTTGGCGGCGCCGAACGCCGAACATCGAACGCTCAACGCCCTGGTTGGGTATCGATGACTTGGGCGGATTAACCCGAAGAGCGGCAGAATGTAACGGCGAAGAAGCCGTCGGTGTTGTGGGCTGCGGGGCGGATGGTGAGCGCGGGGGAAACGGCCGTGAAGTTGAAGTGGGCGGCGAGGAAGGCGGAGGCGATGTCTTCGTTTTCGAGACGGCTCAAGGAGCACGTGGCGTACACGAGCTGGCCGCCGGGGCAGACGTGGGCGGCGAAGCGGGTGAGGAGCTCCAGCTGCAGTTTCGCGGCGGCGGCGATGTCGGCTTCGGTTGTGCACCACTTCAGATGCGGCGAGCGACGCCAGGTGCCGGTGCCGCTGCACGGGGCGTCGATGAGGACGCCGTCGAAGGTACCGGCGGGTGCCGAGGAAACGGATACGTTGCGGAGGCCGGCGCGAGAGGCGCGCAGGTGCAACTCGGAGAGGGCGGCGGGGCGGATGTCGTGCGCGGTGACGTGGCCGGACGGGCCGAGGAGGCGGGCGAGTTGGAGGGTTTTGCCGCCGGCGCCGGCACAGGCATCGAGCCAGCGGGTGCCGGGTTGCGGCGCGACGGAGGCGAGGATGAGTTGCGAGCCGAGGTCCTGAACTTCGATCAAGCCATGGGTGTAGCTGTCGGTTTGAGTGACGTCGGATTCGGTGAGGAGTTCGATGGCGTCGGGCAGGAGTTCGGACGTGCGCCAGGTCCAGCCGCGGGCGGTGAATTCGGCGAAGACCTTTTCGGGTTTGTCGGTTTGCAGACGGAGCCAGAGCGGGGCGCGGGTGTGAAGGACGTCGAGGTCCGGCGATTCGAAGGCGGCGGGGCAGTGAGCGCGAAACCAGTCGGGGATCAGCGGTTTCTGGGCGATGGCGCCGAGCTGGGCGGCTTTGCCTGCGATGGTGGCGGGAGCAGGCGGCCAGTCGGCAGGAGTGAATGCTAGTTTGAGTGCGTGAGTGGCGGGGGTGTCGGCGGCGAGCCAGGCGGTGGCGCGGAGGGCTGCGTCTTCGGAAATCGCGAGGGCGGCTTCGATCCAAGGAAGATGACGGATCGCGGTGTAAAGGAGTTCTCGATACAGGCGGCGGTCGCGGGAGCCGAAGCGGCGCTCGCGGCTGAGGCGTTGTTGAAGGCGGGCGGGAAAGTTTCGGTCGGTGCGCAGGTGCGGACGCAGTTCGGAGAAGAGCGCGAGAAAAGTGCGGGCCTGATTGGCGGCGTGGGAATCCATGAAAACGGAAGTGCCGAGGTCCAAGAGCGAAGTGCCCTGGAAGGGCGAACGGAGTGTCGGATTAAGAAAAGGCCGGGTGACGGGTTGGCGGGCGTACGATGGGCGCCGATGCGGATGTGGAGGCGTGCCGGCGGGTTGTCGGCGCTCCCCGGATCAGAAGCCGACTAGTTGGACCTGGATGTTGAAGCCGAACTTACTTTCACGGCGCTGCCCGTTGTAGACCGAGATGCCGTAGCGGATCGTCCAGAGGTTATCGAGGTTCTGCACGACGCCGTAGCTCTGCTCGATGAAGCGGTGTTTGCGGGCGTCGAAGTGCAGACGGGCGTAAGTCTGCCAGGCTTCGGTGAAGCGGTAACGGCCTTCGGTGATGTACTCGTGAATGTTGCGTCGGAGGAAGTGGTTTCCCACGTACACCGACCAGACGTCGCCGTCGCGGAGGGTGAAGCCGGTGTTGAGTTCGCGGAGGGTGAAATCCTGCGGGGTGACGCTCTGGTAGAGATTGAAGGTCAGCCAATGGATCGGGGTGAAAGCGAGGTCTGTGTGGATCGCGGAAAAGTCTTTCTGGCCGGGTTCGGTGTCGGGGTGAAAGTCGGCGGCGAAATTTACGCGGAGCAGATCGCGAGAGCCGTAATTGCGGTGGCGCGTCTGGAAGGTGTTGTCCAACGCGAGGCGGAGCGTGTTGGTGGCGCCGAGGTCGTCGATGGCGCGTTGTTCGCCGAGGCCGAGCGGTTGCAGGTAGGTCTGAAACGTCTGGTCGTCGATGTACGGGATGTAGGCGCGGCCTTTGTTCGCTTCGGGGATGTAGCGGTAGGAGAGTTTCGGCGTGATCAGATGGCGGATACCATCGATGCCCCAGCGTTCGTTTTTGTAGGCGTAGAAGCCGCTGGCGCGAAGGCTGGCGTCGGCGCCGATCTCACCGAGGGTGCGCGTGTAGTCGTCTTTGCCGCCGGTGGCCCGGGCGTAGTGGGTCACGCGGGCGCCGGCGACGGGCGTGATGTTGAGCCAAGGCCGCGGGTTGATCGGACGCGAAAGGCCGTAGTAGGCGTCGAGGCGGTCGCTGCGGGTGGTCGGTCCGTCGAAGAGCGCATCTTCGCGCAGGGCGACGGCGCTGGCCTGGATTTGTTGATACAGGCCGAGCGGGAGTGCGGTGGGCAAGAGGTCGAAACGGACTTCGGGCAGGCGCTGCTGGACGCGATAATAGGAGTTGGGTTGAGCGCGCAGGAAGACGGAAAGGATGTGGTTTTGGCCGGTGTGCGCGGCTTCGAGGAACGTGTCGGGCTGCTGGACGGGATAAAATTCCTGCGGGCGGAAATCACGGGTAATCTCGGAGTCGCTCCAGTAGGCGAAGTGTCCGTTGAGCGTGACGGTTTCGGAGAAACGTTGGTGGTGGGTCCACTCGGCGTAGCCGCGGTCGGCGGGAATGGGCTGGCGGAGGATGTCGGTGAGGCGTTCGCCGTAGTCGTGGATGTATCCGCTTTTCAGTTCGCCCGAATAGCCGCCGTTCGCGGTCTCACGGCGGTAGGTCGCGGCGGGTCCGAGCAGAAAACCGCGTTTCGAGTAGAGGCTGAGATCGCCGCCGGCTTGGATGCCGGACGCCACGGGCAGGCGCGTACCCAAGGTGGCGAAGGCGCCGAGACTGCCGCGATAGCCGACTGTGGCGTCGAGGTAGGAAAGGATCGGCTGGTCGAGGGATTGCTCGTAAGTGATGAAGCGGAACGGAAGGAACGAGCCCACGCCTACGCGCGCATTCTCGGCGCGGATACTTTGTTTCGGCTTGAAGACGAGTTTGTCGGCTTTGAGCACCGGACCGAACAGGTGAGGCTCGTGATAGGTGAAGACAGCGTCGGTCACGGTGATTTCATCGACTGTGCCGGTGACGTTGTTGCCGGAAAGGTAGAGCGGAAAATCGCCGAGCTTCATGCCGGTGACGCTGATGGCGCGGCTTTCGAGCCGGTAAACGATCTCGTCGGCGAGCAGGCGCTGTGTGCCGAGGGTGAGCCGGGCATTGCCGCGGGCGATGGCGATTTTGGTCTTGGGCGTAAAGCGGAGCGAATCGGCTTCGAGGACCGCGCTTCCGTAAACGAGTCGTGGATTTTCGGTGACGACCGCTTCGCCGGTCGCAGGGTCGGTCTGAAAATGGCCGCCGGTGAGCACGGGACTGATTTCCTGGGCGGGCAAAGCCGGCGTGGTCAACAAAGCGGCAAACAGAAAGCGGAGGATGCGGCGGGTCACGGTTAGCGGGAGCAAAGCGCGCGTTTGTCCCCAAGCAAGCCCGGCATGTTCCGTCGTGGATTGGCCCACTTTTCGCTTTTCGGTGGCTATGCCGCTGCTCATGGTCGCGGCCCGCGCCGCAACTCCTACCCATGCCATCTCCCTCTACCCGGTCCAAACCTACGACTCTTCACGACATGGCTCAGCTTCGCGCTGAGATCCGCTCGCTCGGTTCCGCCCTCGGACGTGTTATCACGAAACTGGAAGGGCAAGAGGCGTTCGAGACGGTGGAAACGCTGCGCACGCTGGCCAAGGCGGCCCGCGGCGGCGATGAGGCGGCGGCGGGAAAACTCGCGGCGGCGGTCGCGAAACTGACGCCGGCGCAGGCATTCACGCAGGCGATGGCGTTCACGTTGTACTTTGAA
>CAMLSH010000096.1 GCA_946482625.1 uncultured Opitutaceae bacterium | reverse complement strand
GCGGCGAGCGCGGCGTTGACTTCCTTGAGCGTGGACTGGGTGAGGACGAGGGTTTCGGCTTTCGCGGATGTCGGTGAAGTGACCAATGACCAGTGAGCAATGACCAGTGCGCAGGCGAGGAGGTGGGGTCGCGTGAAGGAGGAGAGGCGGAGCATTTGGGTTTTCGATTTTCGAAGCTGGATTTGGAGGAATGTCGCTGCGCTCGGGTGGGATTGGGCGGAGCGCGTGAGCCTGGGGAAGCGGGGTGGGGGCACCCCGCCTACACCGGAGGCCGAGGCGATCAGTACTCGGTGAAGATGCGTTGGATCTCGGCGAGGTCGGTGGTCTTGGTCAGGGCGAGCTGGAGGAGGACGCGGGCTTTTTCGGGGTGGAGATTGTCACCGGGGACGATCCTGGCTTCGCGGCGGCGAGGCGTGTCTTGCACGCGGCCGCCGTAGGTGCGGGCGGTCATGACGACGACGACTCCTTTAGCCTGTGCGCGTTTGAGCGCTTCAGTCTGGCTCGTAGTGGCTCCGCCAGCACCGACGCCATCGATGACGATGCCTTTGACGCCATGCTCGACGGCGGCGTCGATGAAGTACCCGGGAGCTTCACGATAGCCGTAGAAGATCTCGACGGCGGGGACGGTGGGGTATTCCTGGCCGGCGAATTCGGAGCCGGTGGTGTGGCGGCGGATGACGTCGCGCTGGAAAACGATGCGGTCGGGATCGGCGAAACCGATGGCGCCAACGTCCACGCCCTTGAACGTGTGGGTGCGATAGGCGCTGGTTTTGTCGAGGTCACGCGCGGGCGTCACCAGGTTGTTGGTACAGTGGAGCACGCCTTTTCCCCAGGCGTCTTTGGAGGCGGCGACGCGGATGGCGTCGAAAAGATTGCGGGGGCCGTCGCCGGACAGGGCGGACCACGGGCGCTGAGAGCCGACGAAGACGATGGGTTTGTCGGTCTTCACGGTGAGGTTCATGTAGTAGGCGACCTCGGACTGCGTGTTGGTGCCGTGGGTGACGACCATGCCGTCGACGTTGGGATCGTTGGCGAGTTCGTTGAGGCGTTTGGAGACGCGGTGAAAATCCTCGTGAGTCTCGGAGCCGGAGGCGCGATTTTGCGGGGCGCGCTGATCGTCGACCGTGACACGGGCGATGGTGGCGACCTCGGGCATTTCGTTGACCCAATCGATCGGTTCAACGCGCGGGAGGACGCCGCCGCCGTAGTTGGTAATGTTGGTGCGAGGCGCGCCGCGGCTGGCGATGGTGCCGCCCATGGAGACGAGGACGATGCGCGGAAGCGTGGCGGCGTTGGCCGGCATCGCGGGCGGCGGGGAATAGGTGGGAATCTCCGCCGCGGACGCGGCGGGAGTGACCAATGACCAGTGACCAATGACCAGTGTCGCGAGCACGGTCAGAGCGGCACGGCGGCTAAGAACGCTCAACGCTGAACGCTCAACGTTTAACGCTGAAGTGTGGATGGCGGACGGGCGCGGAGAAGTATTGTGATCCATTGGAAGTTGGATGTTCGAAGTGGGGAGTTGGGCGTTCATGGCGGCTCAGTACTCGTTGAACATGCGCTGGATTTCCTTCGGATCGGTGGTCTTGGTGAGCGCGAGGCGGAGGAGGATGCGGGCCTTCTGAGGGTTGATGTTGTCGGAGGTGACGACGTTGCGTTCGACGGAGCCGGCGCTTTCGAGGACGCGGCCGGAGCCCTTGCGATCGCTCGCGACGAAGACCACGCCCTTGGCCTGGCCGTCCTTGATGGCGTCGCGTCCGCCACCGGTGACGATCACGCCTTTCGCGCCGGCGGCGACGAATGCGTCGATCGCGGTGCGGCCGGATTCCTGGTAGTCATACGTCACGTCCACGCGCGGAAGAGTCGTGAGTTTGCTGATGTCGAACTCGGACTTGCTGGTGTGGCGGGTGGTGGGCTTGCGGTAGAAGACGATGCGGTCCGAATCGGCGAAACCGAGCGGGCCGGCGTCGCGGGCGACAAACGTATCCATGCGGTAAGTGTTCACCTTGGTGGTCTCGCGGGCGGCGCTGATCTCGTCGTTGAGGAGGATCATGACGCCCTTGTTGCGGGCCTCGGGTGTGGCGGCGACGCGGACGGCGTTGAGGAGATTGAACGGACCGTCGCGGCTGACGGCGGTGAAGGGGCGCATGGCGCCGACGACCACGACGGGTTTGTCGGACTTGATGACGAGGTTGAGGAAGTAGGCGGTTTCCTCGAGGGTCGAGGTGCCGTGAGTGACGACGGCGCCGGCGGAGTCGGGCTGGGCGAGCCAGGCGTTGATGCTGTTGGCGAGTTTGAGGAGCAGCTCGGTCGTCATGCTGGGTGAGCCGACGTTGGCGATCTCGGTGTAGGAGATATCGGCGAACTCTTTCATCTCGGGGAGATCGGCGATGAGTTCCTCGGGAGAGACTTTGCCGTCGCTGTACTCCATGAGCTTCTGGCGGTGAGCGCCTTTGCTCTGGATGGTGCCGCCGGTGGTGAAGAGTTTCACCTTGGGGAGTGGAGCGTCCGCTGCGTGCGTGACGATAGCCGAGAGGAGCGCGAAGCCGGCGACGCTGATCGCGCGGCGGAGAGAGTGAAGATGCATAGAATGGAGCTTACAGGGCCGATGGGTTGCGCGGACTCGCAGGCCCGACGTGAAGTCGGGCCCTACGACGGAGACTGAAAGCGGGTTAATATTGGTCGAAGATGCGCTGGATCTCGGCGAGGTCGGTGGTCTTGGTGAGCGCGAGCTTCAGGAGGATGCGGGCCTTCTCGGGCGGGAGATTGTCGCCGGGGACGATTTTGGATTCGCGGCGACGGGGCGTGTCCTGGACGCGACCGGCGCGGGTGCGGGCTGTAGCCACAACCACGATACCTTTTTCCTGGGCTTTCTTGAGGGCGTCGATCTGGGTGCCGCCGGGCGAACCGGCGCCGGTGCCGTCGATGACGATTCCCTTCACGCCATGAGCCGTGAGCGCGTCGACGAGGTAGCCGGGGGACTCGGTGTAGGCGTAGAGAATTTCAACCTCGGGCAGCGTGGGTGGGAGCGTGGCGATGTTGAATTCAGAGGCGGAGGTGTGACGACGGAGCGGTTTGTTGTAGATGATGACCTTGTCGGCGTCGGCATAACCGAGCGGGCCGGTATCGGGGCTCTTGAACGTTTCGAGGCGATACGCGCTGGTCTTGGTGACATCGCGTGCGCCATTGAGGGTATCGTTCATCATTTGAAGAACACCCATGCCGCCGGCCTCGGGCGTGGCGGCGATGCGGACGGCGTTGTAGAAATTAAGCGGGCCGTCGCTGGAGAGGCCCGACCACGGACGCTGCGATCCGACGAAGACGACGGGCTTCTTCACCGAGACGGTGAGGTGCATGAACCAGGCGGCCTCGGCGAGCGTGTTGGTGCCGTGGCTAACGACGATGCCATCGACGGTGGGATCGTTGGCGAGCTCCTGAAGACGCTTCGCGATGCGGTAGAGATATTCGAAGGTGTCGCCGCCGACCGTGCCTTCGGGCTGACGCATGTCTTCGGCGGTGACGGTCGCGATCTCCTGGACCTCGGGAACATCGTTGAGCCAGTCCTGCGGAGACACGCCCATGCCTTTGCCGCCGTAGTTGTTCAGATTCATGCGCGACGTCGCCTTGCTGGCGATGGTGCCGCCCATGGAGACGACGACGACCTTGGGTTTGGCAAAGGCCGAGACGGCGAGCGCTGCGAACGCGGCGGAGATAAGGAGGAAGGAACGGAGGCGGGTGTGTTGGCGCATGATGAAAGAGTGAGGAGGCGGGGAACGCGGATGATGGTTTCGGCCCGACGCGAGGTCGGGCCCTGCAAGGGAACTGATTAGATCGACGGTTTGGACCAGCCGCCGAATTTGGCTTCGACGGCGGACATGGCGGCGAGGACGACGTCGTCGCGCCAAGGCTGGGCGGTGAGCATGACGCCGAGGGGCATCTTCTCGGGCGAGGTACCGGCGCGGACGACGCCGCTCGGGTATCCGGCGATGTTGTAGGTGCTGGTGAAGCCAGAGCCGGGCGCGCGCGTATTCGCCTCCCGGCTACCGATCACCGGAGCGGGGCCGAGCGAAGGCGGGCAGATGATAAGGTCGAAGTTTTTGACCCAGCCCATCATCTTGCTGCGCCAGGCGTCGCGCTCTTCGAGAAGTTTGGTGAACTCGGCGGTGGGAATGAGCGGGTAGTCGAAGCGGCGGTCGGGTCCGGGCTTGGTGGTCTTGTATTTCTCGGTGAGACGTTTTTGCCAGGCGTTGCCGTCGCCCTCGCGAAGCTTGGTGGAGATCTCGGCGGCTTCCATCGCGCCGGGCGGGTGAGACTCGGTGACTTTGCACCCGAGGCCCTCGAAGAATTTGGCGCAGTCCTTGATGACGGCGGTCATCTCCGTGGTCGGCTTGACGGAGTCGGGCGCCATGCTCGTGTAAAAGGCTACGCGAAGTTTGGATACATCGACGGCGGCGGGGTCTTTCCACGGCATCGGGAGGATGGCGCAGTCGAGATCGTCGGGGCCGGCGAGGATCGGCATAAGGAGCATGAGGTCTTCGACTTTGCGGGCCATGGGGCCGCCCTGCTGGTAGGTTTCGAAGATGCCGCCGTAGTCGACAATGTGGCCGGTGCGCGGAATGCAGCCGGAGGTGGGCTTGATGCCGGCGATGCCGTTGGCGTGAGCGGGACCGCGGATGGAGCCGCCGAAGTCAGTGCCGATATCGAAGGGCGAGCCGCCCGCGGCGATGATCGCGCCACCGCCGCCAGTGGAGCCGGCGGTCGAGCGGGTGGGATCATACGGGTTGCGGGACATGCCGTAGATGATGTTCACGGTCGTGCCGAGGCCGGAGACGCCGCCGAGGGTGAACTCGGGTGTATTCGTTTTTCCGAGCAGGATGGCGCCGGCGGCGCGAAGGCGGGCGACGACGGTGGCGTCTTTGGACGGAACGAAGAAGGCGCGGCCCTGGGTGCCGCCGGTGGAGATGACGCCCTCGGTGTCCCAGGAGTCTTTGATCGTCATGGGAACGCCGTGGAGCGGGCCCTTGGTTTTTCCGGAGGCGAGGAGATCGTCGGCGGCTTTGGCTTCGGCGAGGGCGCGGTCGCGGCAGAACTGAACGACGGCGTTGAGCTTCGGGTTAACGACGTCGATGCGCGCGTAGTGGGCTTTGACGACTTCGACAGAGGAGACTTTTTTCTCGCGGATGAGCTGGGCGATTTTGGTCGCCGACATGAAGACTAGGTCGTCGGTTTTGTCGGAGGACGTCGCGTAGGTGGGCGAAGCGGCGCGGGAGGCCGAGGCGAGCGCGGTCGTGATGGCGGCGAAACCGGCGGTTTGGAAGAAGGCGCGTCGTGACGAAGCGCGCGAATGACCAGTGACCAATGACCAGTGACCAGTGGAGGAAGGCATGAGGAAAATTAGTTGAGGTTAGATCGCGGGTTTCACGTAGCCGCCGGTGCCGGCTTCGACGAAGTAGGCGGCGGCGAGGGAGATGTCTTCGCGCCAGGGCTTGGTGATCAGCTGGACGCCGATGGGGAGGCCGTCGGGCGAGGTGCCGGCGCGGACAACGGTGCCGGGCCAGCCGGTGTTGTTGTAGGTGCCGGTGTATCCATAATTCCCACCAGCTGGCGGTGTCCAACGCGGCTCATCTGGCCAGGGCTCGGCGGGCGTGGCGTTAGCCGGGCAGATGACGAGATCGTAGGGCTTCACCCACTGGAGGAATTTGGTGCGGTTGGCGTCGAAGTCTTCGGCGAGTTTCGTGAACTGGGCGGTGTCGCAGGCGGGCTCGGCGGCGAGGGAGATGACCGGCGAGACCTGGGTCGTGCCGTACTTGGCGAGCATGCGGTGGACCCAGGCGCGACCGTCGGCGCTAGAGAGAGCGTTGCGGATTTCCTGGGATTCTTTGATGAGCGCGAGCGGGGCGTCCTCGACGACGGTGACACCGAGATCTTTAAAGAGGCTGACGACCTTCTGGACGGCGGCGACGGTCTCGGGTGTGCATTTTTTCTCAGAGCCGTTCTCGATGTAGTAGGCGACTTTGATTTTCTTGAGGTCGACCTTGGAGACATCGCTCCACGGCATCGGCGGTGTGGCGGCGTCGATGTAGTCAGGGCCGGACATGATCGGGAGAATCAAGTCGAGGTCCTCAACCCAGCGGGCCATCGGGCCGATGACTTGGAAGGAATCGAAGTACCCGCCGTAATCGACGATGTGGCCGGTGCGCGGGACGCGGCCGAACTGGGGCTTGATGCCGGCGATGCCGCAGAAGTGCGCGGGGCCGCGGATGGAGCCGCCGAAGTCAGTACCGATGTCGAAAGGCGAGCCGCCCGCGGCGATGATCGAGGCGCCGCCACCGGTGGAGCCGCCGGGCTGGTAGCCGAGTTTGTACGGGTTGTGCGTCTTCCCGTAGATGAGATTGGTCGTCTGGCCGGAGAGGGTGAGCTCGGGCGTGTTTGTTTTTCCCAGGATGATGGCGCCGGCGGCGCGGACGCGCTGGACGTAGGTGGCGTCGCGTGTAGCCACGCGGCCCTTACGTCCCATGGTTCCGCCGGTGGAGACGAGGCCGAGGGTGTCGTGCGAGTCCTTCATCGTACACGGCACGCCGTGGAGCGCGCCGAAGAGTTTGCCCTTGGCGAGGGCTTCGTCGGCGCGTTGGGCCTCCTGCAAGGCACGCTCGAAAGCGGGGAAGACGACGGCGTTGAGCTTGGGGTTAACCGCCTCGATGCGGGCGATGTAGGCTTTGGTGACTTCGACGGCAGAGATTTTTTTCTCGCGAATCATGACCGCGATGCGCGCGGCGGACGTGTAGAGAATGTCGTCGGGGATCGAGGCTTTCGACGCGGCGGCTTCGAGCCGGAGGCGTGAGGCAAGGACGGCCGCGGTGGAAAGAACGCCGAGCTGGCCGAGGAAGCGACGGCGGGAGGAACCGGGACGAATGGTCGAAGAGGAACGCATGGTGGAGATGCAGAGGGTGGACGGATCCGGTTGAGTGAGCGTGAAGCGGAAAGACGCTGTGAACCGCCGGGGTAGGCAGGACGAAAACGATTCCGATGATGCGGGCCTCGCTGAGCACGGGAGATGCCCCGATGTGGGCAAATTGCCCGTATCAAATAGGATTCAATCTGAAGCTGACGGGCTTGTTTTTAATTCAAGCCGGAGGGCTCGTGGGGTGGCTGCGACCCGCGGGAAGCGCGGTGTGGGCGCTGATCTCTGGCAAAGAAAAGACGCCGCGGGTGGGCGGCGTCTTTGGGAGGCAAAAGCGGATGTGGTGTGGTGGACCGGCGGGTGTCGAAAGCGGATGGCGCCGAACAACGCGCCGGGGACGGCGCGTTCCACCTCGATCAATAGGCGATTTTTTCGCCGGGGAGGGCGGGGGTAAGGGGCGCGGGTTTGCGGCGGTGGGAAGTCTGTTCGTACGCGTAGCCGATCTTGAAGAGTGTGGGCTCGCTGTAAGGACGGCCGAGGATCTCAATGGCGATGGGGCCGTTTTCCTTTTTTGTGTATCCGGCGGGCACTAACAGCGCGGGCAGGCCGGTGACGGAGCTGAGGGGATTGTCTTTTTCGGCGACACGGCCCCCGAGGTGCGGCTCGGGAGGCAGCGTCTTGAAGGGGTAGACGAGGACGTCGAGTTTGTACCTGTCCATGAGCGCGACGAGTTGGTCTCGGAGGGACTCCTGCATGTCACGGCGCGCGAGGTAGTCGGCGTGATGGGTGAGCGAGCGGAACTCGGCGTAACCTTTGCGGATGCTCGGTTTCACGAGCTCACCGAGGGCGACGAGTTCGTCCATGTTCTTGATGACGGCGTCGGGCCCGAGGCGGCGGAAGTAGAGGTCGTAGGAAAACTGCGCCTCGTGGAAGTTCGTGCGCATGCCGCCGTGGGAATCGAGGAGTTTGAAGAGATCGAAACCGAGCGAGAGATCGTCCATGACGATCGCGCCGGCGGCTTTCATGTCGGTGATGGCGGCTTCGACGAGCGCGGTGCCTTCGGCGTGTTTCTCGCCTTTGCGGAAGAGATCGCGGAAGACGCCGATGCGCGCGCCCTTGAGACCCTCTTTGTCGAGGAATTGGGTGTAGGAACCCTTGGGCATGCGGCCGGGGGTGTAGATCGTGAGCAGGTCCTCGGCATCGAAACCGGCGACGATGTCTGTAAGCGCGGCGACATCGTAGACAGTGCGCGCCATGGGGCCGCAGCGTTCTTGCGTGAACGATGTCATGACTTGCCCAGTACGCGGGATGAGACCGCGCGTGGGGGCGAGGCCGACGATGGAGTTGTTGGCTGTCGGGTTGCGGATGGAGACGCCGGTTTCGCTGCCGAGGCCCATTTGTGCGAAGGCGGCGGCGACGGATGCGCCGGTGCCGCCGGAGGAACCGCCGGGAGTGAGGTCGCCGTTGTAGGGATTGAGCGTGCGGCCGAGGACGGTGCTTTGGTCGCCGGGTTTGGGGACGCCGAACCAGTCGTCCATGTTGACCTTGGCGAGGATGATTGCCCCGGCGTCGCGCAGGCGTTTCACGACGGTGGCGTCGTGGATGGGCTGCGAGTTTTTGAGCGGGAGAAAACCGGCGGAGGTCGGCAGATCCTTCGTGTCGTAGAGATCTTTGAGGACGACGGGGATGCCGTGGAGGGGAGAGCGCGGACCTTTGGTTTTGCGCTCGGCGTCGAGGGCGCGCGCGGTGGCGAGGGCCTCGGCGTTAAGTGTGATGACTGCGTTTATTTTCGGGCCCGCTTTGTCGTAGGCCTCGATGCGCGCGAGGTAGAGCTGCGTGAGTTTTTCGCTGGTGAGCGCACCGGAGTCGAAGGCGGCGTTGAGGTCGGCGACGGTGGCGGTTTCGAGATCGAAGGTCGCGGCGACCAGCTTTGCTGGAATGGCCAATGAGCAGTGACCAATGACCAGTGCGGCTACCAGTCGGATGATAGGACGAATAGGACTCATGGGACTGATAGGGCTAATGACGCGGCAGTTTAGTACTGGTCGAAGATGCGTTTGATTTGGGCGAGGTCGGTGGTCTTGGTGAGCGCGAGTTGGAGAAGGATGCGGGCTTTCTCCGGTGGGAGATTATCGCCGGGGACGACTTTGGCTTCGGTGCGGCGGGGCGTTTCCTGCACGCGGCCGCCGTGGGTGCGGGCGGTGGCGACAATCACGACACCTTTTTCCTGCGCGCGCTTGATGGCATCGGTCATGGTGCTGGGGATCGAACCAGCGCCGGTGCCGTCGACCACGATGCCTTTCACGCCGTTGGCGACCATCGCGTCGACGATGTATGCGGGTGTACCGTTGTAGCCGTAGATGACCTCGACGTCGGGGAGTTTTGCAGGAAGCGAGGCGATGTTGAATTCGGATTTGAAGGTGTGGAGCCGCGTGGGCTCGGCGTAGAATTTGACGATGTCAGGATCGGCCACGCCGATAACGCCGAGGTCGATGCCTTGGAATGTCTGCATGCGATAGGCGCTCGTTTTGGAGACGTCGCGAACGGGGAAGATGTTTTGGTTGGTGGCCTGGAGAACACCTTTGCCCGCGGCGGCGGGTGTGGCGGCCACGCGGACGGCGTTGACCATGTTGAGCGGGCCATCGCCGCTCATGCCGGTCCATGGACGCTGCGCGCCGACGAAGACAACGGGCTTCTTGATGTTAACGACGAGGCTGATGAAGTAGCCGGTCTCGACCATGGTATTGGTGCCGTGGGTGATCACGACGCCTTCGATGGAGTCATCGGTAGCAATCTCCTGGAGACGGCGGGCGAGAACCATCCAATGCGCCTGGTCGATTTCGCCGCCTTCCTTGCTGGGGCGGGCGTCTTCAGGAGTCACGCGAGCAAACAAGGCGAGCTCGGGGAGATCGCGGACCCAGTCCTCGGGATTGAGACGGGGAGCGCCGTAGTTGGTGATGTTGAGCCGCTCTTTGGCAGTGCCGGAAATCGTGCCGCCAAAAGAAATCAGGCGGACGGCTGGCAGTTTAAGGCCGGGCGGCGTGATGG
>CAMLSH010000095.1 GCA_946482625.1 uncultured Opitutaceae bacterium | reverse complement strand
AACGCGCATGGCTTTGACCGCGTCGCACTGTATCGACGATCAGGTGACGCAACAGTCGGAAAAACCATGCGCGTGGCTGTGCGACCGGCGACCGCCATCCCCACGCCTTCAGGTAGGCACGCTGGAGCACATCCTCGGCTTCCTCCGGATCGCGCAACCGCCGACGGACGAAGGCGAGAAATGCCGGGCGGTTATTCAGTAACTCGTCCATCGGAACCCCATGAAAAGCGATTCTGAGTGGCACCCTACAAGACGCGGAGCGGCGGCTTGAGGCCGCCTGATGGGAGGGCGCGAGATCGAGAGCGGTGGGTGACATTCAGCGACCGTCGGCACCGGTTTCGAGATGTGATGGTTTCGCCGCACTCGCCGGGACGCAGCGGGTTCCAGCACTCGCACTTTCAGCCGTGTCACACAGGATCTTATCCTCCGTTCGCGTCTGAGAGAACCGGCCGTTCTGACTCGGCTGCTGGCTTTTCACCTTCACCACTTTGCAGCCGCCGCACTCGACCTTCGCTTTCTCCGTTGGTCCGCTGGAATCCGGGACCGAGGTTTCCAACGAAGCGTCCTTGTGCTTGCGGGTCCAGTGATCGAGGCCGGGGCCGGCCATAAGAGAGGTGGTTGCGCTAAAAACAAAGCCGATCGAAAAAACGGCGAATAGAGAGGTGAGCATCCGTCGAGAGAGATGCCTGGATCGTAAGAATTTCATGGCGATGCGGGTTAAGGTTATTCGGCTTCTCGGTTGAACCGGCCAATTCCCCTACCCCGTTCAAGCGCTCGACCCCTCGCGCATTCTTTCTAAAAAGTTCGAGGGTACGGTGGACTCCGCGGTGTATTGAGAGCAGATAAAACATCATGACTTCCGACTCCCAAGACGGATCTTTCCGCCAGTCCCTCCGCGAAAACTGGCACGTCTCGCCCCGGCGCAATCCCGATTTCCGGTCCGCCGTGTGGGCGCGCATCGAGGCCGGCCGCCGCGCCCCTGCGACATGGGCCGCCTGGTTGCGCCTAAACGTCCGCCAGGTCGCCTCGCTCGCGTTGATCGCGATCGTGATCGCCGGTGCCGGCGGTGGATTCCTCGCCCGCACCCAAGCCGGTCACGAGCGCGAGCAACTCGTGCAACGTTACCTAGCGAGCATCGATCCGTATCAGCGCGTCTCACTCGACCATCGATGAAATTTCGTGCGCTCACCACCGTCCTCGTGCTCACGCTCGCGCTCGCCGCGGGCTGGATCGCGTACGCCTGCCTGCGCGAAACGCCCTCCGCTCTCGCCACTCGCGATGACGACGCACTGCTCTGGCTGCGGCGCGAGTTTCACCTCTCCGGCGAGAAACTCGCGCGCATCGAAAAAATGCATGCCGCCTACCAAGTCGTCTGCGAAGACCATTGCCGGGCCATCCGTGACTCCCGGACGGCGCTGAAACGCTTACGCGACGCCCAGGCACCCGCCCCCGAGCTCGCCGCCGCCGAATCGAACGTGCGACAGGTTGACCTCATTTGTAGCAACAGTCTGGAGACACACATGAGGGAGATCGCCGACGTTATCGGAGGCGATGATGGACGCCGCTATCTGTCCATCGTGCTGCCCCGCATCGCCGGCTTCGATCACGCAGCCGCCCCCGGCGTCGACCTCGATTCAGCCAATCCGCATGCCGGACACTCCCACCACTGACACCGGCGCCCCGCCCGACGAAGCCCTCATGCTCGCGTTGCAAACCGGCGACGACGCCGCGCTCGCGCCGCTCATGGAGCGCTGGGAGCTTGGCGTGAAATCGTTCCTGCTGCGACTCGGCGTCCCCTCTGCCGATGTCGAAGACGTGGCTCAGGAAGCGTTCGTACGGCTCTACGAAAAACGCGCGCATTTCCGCGCAGGCGCGGCCTTTAAACCCTGGCTGCTCACGCTCGCCGGCAACCTCGGCCGCAATCGCCTCCGCTGGCGCTTCCGTCGGCGCGAAGACAGCATCGAGGCTCTCGACCAAAATCTCCCCGGCGGTTTCAGCCTGCCCGATCCGTCGGCAAAACCCGCGTCGCTCCTCGCGGAAAAAGCCGACCTCGCCGCCGACCTCCGCTCCGCAGTCGCGGCACTTCCCGACAATCTCCGCGAGGCCGTGGTGTGCGTGGATTTGGAGGAACTCAGTTACGACGAAGCCGCGCAAGTGCTCGGCTGCTCGACCAAAGCGGTGGAAACCCGGCTCTACCGCGCACGCCAGCTGCTCCGCGCTCACTGCAAAACGTTGTTCGCACGGAACTGAGCCGCCCCGCCGCGACACCGCCTTTAGATTTGCCCCGCATCCGAGATGCCCGTGGCATCCTGCGGCCTCGCGCGCCGCGCCCGGCCTCTCACACGTATGAGTTCCTCCCCCGACGCCCCCACGCCTCGCTCCAGCTACCAGGCGCAATCAAACGCTGACGCCCCCGCGTCCGTTTCTTCAGAGGGCCCCGCGCGCCTTACGCTCTGGACCGGCTGGGCAGCCGCCGCCTGTTTCGCGCTCTCGACCGCGTATTTCGGCGCCAACTACTTCACCACCCGCTCTCAACTTTCGCTCGCGAGCAACGACGCCGAACTCGCCAGCGCCGACGCCCAAAGCCTCTCCCAGCGCCTCGAAGCGGAACGCATCCTGAGCTCCAGCTATATCGCCAGCCTCCAAAAATCGGCCGACGTCGCGAACCTCGCCATCGCTCGCTTGACCGCCCCGTCGGGTGACACGTCGCCTGCCGCCGCCATCGCCGTGTGGAATCCCCTCAGCCAACAGGGAATCCTCATCGTGGAAAAACTCCCCGCGCTCGCAGCCGATCAAGATTACCAACTCTGGATCAGCGACCCCGCACACCCCGACTCCGTCAGCGCCGGCGTCTTCACCGTCACCCCCGACGGCGCGGCGCGCGTCGCATTTCGTCCCGAAAAACCCGCGGCCGCCGCAACCGCTTTCACCGTTCGCCGCGAACGCAAAGGCGGCTCCCCAAAACCCGAGGGCCCAGTAGTCGCGATCGGAACTCTGTAGCCTCGTTCCGGCCGCCCTCTCCTTGAGCGTTAAGCGTTGAACGTTGAGTGTTGAGCGTTGCTCCGCTTCCGCCGCCGCCATTGGTCACTGGTCATTGTCCATTGGTCCTTTTCCCCCGGGCCTTCGTCATTCGACCTTCGGCCTTCGGATTTCATCTCCCGCAAATTTCCCCTTTCCCCGCCCCTTCCTTTCCCCCTTCCTTAACAAACCATGGTCATCAAACCCAAAGTCCGCGGCTTCGTCTGTGTCACTGCCCATCCCGCCGGTTGCGCTGCTCACATCCAGGAGCAGATCGACTACGTGAAAGCCAAAGGCCCCCTCAAAAACGGCCCCAAGAAGGTCCTCGTGATCGGTGCCTCCACCGGCTTCGGCCTCTCCTCGCGCATCACGTCCGCCTTCGGCTGCCAAGCCGCGACCCTCGGCATCTTCTTCGAACGCCCCTCCGAAGAAGGCCGCCCAGCCACCCCCGGCTGGTACAACACCATCGCCTTCACCAACGCCGCCCGCGCCGCCGGACTCTACGCCAAAAACATTAACGGCGACGCCTTCTCCGACGACATCAAGAAGCAAGCCATCGAGACCATCAAAGCCGACCTCGGTCAGGTCGACCTCGTCGTCTACTCTCTCGCGTCGCCCCGCCGCACGCATCCAAAAACCGGAGTCGTTCATAAATCCTGCCTCAAGCCCGTCGGCCAGCCCTACACCAACAAAACCGTCGATACCGACAAAGGCGTCGTCAGCGAAATCACCATCGAGCCCGCCAACGAAGCCGAGATCGCCGACACCACCGCTGTCATGGGCGGCGAAGACTGGGAAATGTGGATCGATGCCCTCCTCGAGGCCAACCTCCTCGCCCCCGGCGCCACCACCGTTTCCTACTCCTACATCGGACCCGAAGTCACCTGGGCCATCTACAAAAACGGCACCATCGGCCTCGCCAAAAACGACCTCGAGCGCGCCGCCAAACGCCTCGACGCCAAACTCAAAGCCCACGGCTACGGCCGCGCCTTCATCTCCGTCAACAAAGCGCTCGTCACCCAGGCCAGCTCCGCGATCCCCGTCGTCCCGCTCTACATTTCGATCCTCTACAAACTCATGAAGGCGCGCGGCACCCACGAGGGCTGCATCGAGCAAATCCAGCGCCTCTTCGCCACGCAGATGTACAACGGCTCGGCTCTCAACTTCGACGACGGCGGCCGCGTCCGTATCGACGATCTGGAGATGCGCCCCGACGTCCAGGCCGAGGTCAAAACCATCTGGCCCCAGATCACGACCGAGAACCTCCCCGAGCTCACCGACATCGCCGGCTACCGCACCGAATTCCTAAAAATGTTCGGCTTCGGCCTCCCCGGCATCGACTACGAAGCCGACATCGAACCGCACGTGCCGATGGTTTGAAAGCGCTTCGCAACGTCACTTTCTCGGCTATGAACGAGACCCTTCATAGCCTGAGGAGTGAGCTCTTGAACAACGAGCGTGCAGTCTGGCTCCGCGCTCCTCGTGATCCAGCGGGCGCCATCAATCTCGCGATCATCTTAGACGCCGAGTTCTACCGTGACCGCATGCAGGTTCCCGCGCTGCTCGATGAGCTGGAGCGCAATGAGAGCATCGCTAACACACTCTTCGTTTTCGTTTCTCACCACAGCCTCGATGCACGTTGGATCGAGTGTCCGTGCCATCCGCCATTCGCCGCCTTCATCAACTCCGAGCTTTTGCCCTGGCTGGAGACTCGTCACCCCGGAATCTCCGCCGCCAAAAATCGCGTCCTCATCGGCCTCAGCTATACCGGGCTGGCCGCCGCATTTGTCGCGCTTCACTCGTCCAACACGTTTACTCATGTCATCGCTCAGTCCGGTTCCTTCTGGTGGAATGACTGCTGGTTGACCGAGTGCTTAAGCCGCTCCGCCAGCAAGTCGCCCGTTAGGTTCTACCTCGATGTCGGCGTCAAAGAGACCAACGAAAACGTACGCCACAAAGAGGACGTCCTCCAAGTCATGTCGCAGATCGACGGCGTGAAGCAATTCAGGGACATGCTTCTCATGAAAAGCTACGAGGTGTCCTACCGCGAATTCGATGGCGCCCACGAATTCTCTTGGTGGAAACAAACGCTCCCGGACGCTTTAAAATGGGCTCTACCATCCGTTCCTATCCGTGAAATCTGTGGTTAATTCCGGCAAATGCGCCTCGTCCTCCAACGCGTCTCCTCCGCCAGCGTCACCATCGACGGCACCGTGCGCGGCGCCATCGAACGCGGCCTCCTGATTCTCCTCGGCGTCGCCGCCGGTGACACCGAAGACGACGTCCGCTGGCTCGCCGAAAAAGCCGCCGCGCTCCGCGTTTTCCCCGACGACGCCGGCCTCATGAACCGCTCCGTCCGCGACATCGCCGGCGGCATCCTCGTCATCAGCCAGTTCACGCTCATCGCCAGCACGCGCAAAGGCACCCGCCCCTCCTTCAACGACGCCGCCAAGCCCGACCTCGCGCGCCCGCTCTACGAAAAATTTCTCGCGCACTTGGAGTCTCCCGCAGGCCTCGGCCGCCCCGTCGCCCGCGGCGAATTCGGCGCCGACATGAAAGTCGCCCTCGTCAACGACGGCCCCGTCACCCTCGTCATCGACTCCCGCCAGCGCGACTAACGCTGCGTCTGACCGAAGTCCTCCGACAGTATCCGGAGTCCTCCGACATAGGGTCGCTCCCTTCAGCCCTATAAGACCTATTCAGCTCCCGCGAAAAGACGGAGCCTTGGCCGTGTCTTCGCGACTCACTCAGCCCGCTTCGCATCTTCAAGAATTATCGCGCGGTAGTCGTTGATCATCCGCCACTGCGCCGCGCATCTCGCCTTTTTTCTTGTCCAGCGGACAGGAGCCCGCGAATTTGCCCGCGCTTACCCCCTTCCGGCATTTCCCCACTGCCGGATCCCCACCGCCCGCCTGCACCACGAGCGCTTTCCGCGCCTCGTTGCTACCCTTCCCCCCCGCTATTTCCCGCTCCGTTATCCTACGTTAGTTCGCGTACACCTTGCGCGGACACGTGCGCGCCAAAGTGCTTTCCCCCGTACCCACCCACATGCTCACATCCCCTGACATCCGCTCCCCGTGGCGTCGCGCCTTCGCCGCGCTGACCACGTTCGCCGCCGCATCCCTCGCCGCTCTCACTCCGATCACCGCATCCGCGGCCATCGCATTCGATAGCACCGCCACCAGAGCCGTTACCAACGCCGCCTCCACGAGTTGGTCTCACACCGTCGGCACTGGCACCGATCGCGTCCTCATCGTCGGTCTCGCGCTTGAGGATACCGGCACCACCTCGCTCGCAATCAACAGCATCACCTATGCGGGTGTCGCCATGACTCCCGTCGCCAACTCGATCGCGACCGCCGGCTCCAGCACGCTCGATCGCGCTCAGCTTTATTACCTGCTCAATCCTGCCTCCGGCGCCAACACGATCTCCATCACCTTCGGCGGTGCGGTTAACGGCGTGAGCGCCGGATCCGTCTCGCTCACCGGCGTCGCACAAAGCGCCCCCACCGCAGCGGCAATCAAGACCGCGACATCCGGCACGACGATCTCCGTCAACATCGCCGTCGCGACTGCCGGCTCGTGGATCATCGACGTCGCCAACAGCGGCGCGGGCAACGCCACGCTCACTCCGGGCTCGAGCCAGACCAAACGCTGGGGCGTCGGCCAGACCAACTCCGGCGGCGCCGGCTCCACCACCGCGCCCGCCGCCACTGGCACCTCGACGGTCTCTTGGACCGCCAGCAGCAGCAGCCAGCTCGCGCTTTCCGCAGCCGTCTTCGCCCCTTCCGGCGGTACGACCGTCACCGCTCCCACGATCACGACCCAACCCGCCAGCCAGACCGTGACCGCCGGCGGCAGCGTCACCTTCAACGTCGCCGCCTCCGGCACCTCGCCGTTCACCTACCAATGGCGTTTCAACGGCACCAACATCTCCGGCGCCACCTCCTCGACGTATTCACTCTCCAACGTCCAGAGCGCCAACGCCGGTAACTATTCCGTCGTCGTCACCAACTCCGCCGGCTCTGCCACCAGCGCCAACGCCACCCTCACCGTCAACGCCGCGGCCACCGCTCCCACGATCACGACTCAGCCCGCCAGCCAGACCGTGACCGCCGGCAGCAGCGCGACTTTCAACGTCGCTGCCTCCGGCACCTCGCCGTTCACCTACCAATGGCGTTTCAACGGCACGAACATCTCCGGCGCCACCAGCGCGAGCTACACGCTCTCCAACGCGCAGTCCGCCAACGCCGGTAACTATTCCGTCGTCGTCACCAACTCCGCCGGCTCTGCCACCAGCGCCAATGCCACCCTCACCGTCAACGCCGCAGCCACCGCTCCGTCGATCACGTCACAACCCGCCAGCCAGACGGTCGCCGTCGGCGGCACCGCAAGCTTCAGCGTGACCGCCACCGGCACCGCGACGCTCACCTATCAGTGGCGTTTCAACGGCTCCAACATCTCCGGCGCTACCTCCTCGACGTATTCGCTATCCAACGTCCAGACCGCGAATGCGGGCAGCTACACCGTCGTCGTCTCCAACTCCGTGGGCTCCGTCACCAGTTCCACCGCGACGCTCACCGTCAGCACGAGCACCGGTTCGAACACCAAATACAACCTCACCGGCTTCGCCACCCTCGGCTCCGGCACCACCGGCGGCGGCATCGTCGCCGAGACCGACGCCGCGTACCGGAAAGTAACTACACCGCTGCAGTTCGCCGAAGCCATCAAGGCCGCCAACGCCACCGCCGGCGCCGTGAAGGTCATCGAAATCATGAACGACCTGAACCTCGGCTGGAACGAAATCGGTTCCGCCGTTCAGACGCTCAGTTCCACACCGTTCCGCGCCCACGCTACACCGAAGCTGCATCCAACGTTGATCACGTCCGGCGTCAGCCTCTGCGACATCAAACCCAAGAGCGGTCTCACGATCTTCTCCGCCAACGGCGCCACGATCCGCCACACCAACTTCAACCTCAAGAGCACGTCCAACATCATCATCCGCAATCTCAAGTTCGACGAGATGTGGGAGTGGGACGAAGCCTCCAAGGGCGACTACGATTCCAACGACTGGGATTTCATCACCCTCAGCAACGGCGGCGCCGCCACCAACATCTGGATCGATCACTGCACGTTCACCAAGGCCTACGACGGCATCGCCGACATGAAAAAAGGCACGCAGTACGTCACCATGTCCTGGTGCCGGTACGTCGGTGACGACGGCGCCACCAACTCCAACAGCGCGGTCCGCCGCCAGATCGCCGCCCTCGAAGCGAACCGCTCTTCCTATGCGTTCTATAATTTCCTTCGGACAAATGGATTCAGCATCGAGGACATCGTTCAGGTCATTCAGGGCCACGACAAAGGGCACCTGATGGGCTCGAACTCCCTCGACTCGGCGAACGCCACGCTCTCCGCCACGTTCCATCATCAATGGTTCCAAAATGTGTGGGATCGCTGCGTGCCCCGCCTCCGCGGTGGCAACGTCCACAATTACAACAACCACGTCGACGACGCCACCGCACTCGTCGCGAAACGTCTCCGCGATACTCGCGCCGCCGCGATGAGCTCCTCGGCTCAGACCTCGCTGAACAGCACCTACTCGTTCAACCCATTCCTCAACGGCTCAGTCTGCACCGAAGGCGGCGCCGTCCTAGTGGAGAACTCCATCTTCACCGATTGCCTCTGGCCTCTGCGCAACAACCAGACCGATGTCACCGATCCGACCTACACGGGAAAGATCAAAGCCACCGACACGATCTACATCTTCCACAACGCCGACGGCACCACGACCAACGTCCGCGGCAACAGCACCGACTCCGGCAACCCCCTCGGGCCATTCCAAGCTCCGACGATCGCCTTCTCGTGGAACGGATTCACCAACCTGCCTTACGCCTACACGCTCGACAACCCCGCCGACTTGCCCGCGCTTCTCCAAGCCGGCGCCGGCGCAGGCACGCTCACGTGGAGTAAAGACAACTGGCTGAAAACCTCCTACTGATTCGTTGAACACGCGAAGCGGGCTGCCCTCACGGAGCCCGCTTCCCCTTCCTCCACCGCGCGACTGACTGACATGTCTCGCTCCGTCCATCGCCATTCCCGCGCCTCCACGGCGCTGCGACTCATCGTCACGCTGCTCACTTTTAGCAGCGTGACCGTGGGCGTGTTTATTTTCTCAACCCACAACCCTCTCGCCGACGAATCTCCGCAGCCCCCCCTCGTCACAGCTCACACATCACGCGCCGACTCACACGCGTCACACGCAGTTCCGCCGTCGACATTAGATGCATCCGCACACATCGACGCCCATCAGTCCTCTACGCCTGAGTCCGACTTCGGCCTCGAAGCCGCCGTCACCACGGCTCCAATACACGCCGTTGCCATCGCCCGCCAGCTCGCCGCCACCAATCCGTCCCAAGCCCGCGACATCGGCTACGCACTCATCGCTGCACTCCAGCGCCACAACGCATTCGATTCCGCCGCCGCCTACGCCGCCGAAAGCCCCGCACCCATCCGCCGCGACCTCGTCATCGCCGCCTTTCACGACTGGGGCCGCGTGCAACCCGACGCCGCCTGGACCTCCTCGATCCGCCTCACCGACGCCACCGCTCGCGACTTCGCCACGCAGTCCGTCCTCTCCGGCTGGGCGCGCAACAATCCCGAGGATCTCGCCGAAACCGCTCTGTACTTTCCCGAAGGAGCCGAGAAAAACGCCGCTCTCACCAAAGCCCTCCGCTCCTGGATGATCAAAGACCCCGAAAAAGCCGGAGACTGGATCCTCTCCCATCCCGTCGCTGTGCCCATTGCCGAATCATTTTTTGCCAGCGACGAACGCTGAGACTTTGCTCCGGATTCCACGACCGCACGTCGCGAGTGCGCCTCATCACCTCGCGCGCGACATGACGCACCCCGCCCGCCCGCCCTGGAGGGACGACCTCCGTGTCGTCCGGTCCGCCTCCCCATCTGCGATTAGCAGACACCTCCGCCCAACCGCG
>CAMLSH010000094.1 GCA_946482625.1 uncultured Opitutaceae bacterium | reverse complement strand
ACGCATCGGCGACGGCCGCTACCGCCCGCTCAAAAACGTCATCGGCCTCTGGCTCGTCGAAGGTGTCATGAAGTCCTTCAGCGACCGCCCCAAGAACGACAAAGAATGGGCCGCCCTCATCACCGCCGCCGAAAAACTCCCCGCGCCCAAAACCCTTCTGGACGTCAACGACGCCGCCTTCGCGAATCCGCCGTCGATGAAAGCCGCGATCGACGCCCACCTCAAAAAACGCCGGGCCCCAGCCCCGAAAAATCTCCCCGCCTACGTCCGCCTCATCTGCGACTCCCTCGGCCAGGGCCACGCCGAGGCCAAAGCCGCCTTCGAGCGCATGACCGGCCGCACGTTTAAGCGCATACTCATGGTCGGCGGCGGCTCCAAAAACCGCCTCCTCTGCCAATCCACCGCCAACGCATCGGGAGTGCCCGTCATCTCCTTCAGCCTCGAAGGCACTGCCGTGGGAAATCTCGCGAGCCAGCTCATCTCCCTGCGCGCCGTGAAAGACCTCAAAACCTTCCGCCGCCTCCTAGGCGCCACGCTCAAGCAGACGACCTACACGCCGAAACGCTGATCTGCTCCGAGGTAGGGCGCGTTATCCTTAACGCGCCGGTTCGACTCCGTCTTTCCGGTAGCCTCGCGCTCCATTCAAGCCGATCCATTTCCATAGGTCCTATAGATCCCATGGATGACCTATAGGACCTATTTCTTTTCTGGCCCTCGCCAAACGCCGCATCCCGCGCCCAAACTTTCGACCATGCTGCGCCTCGCCGCTCTCCTCACCGCTGCGCTCACGCTCGCTCTCGCGCCCGCTTTCCCCGTCGCCCTTTCGCAATCTTCGCCCCTTCGCGAGACCCAAAAATCCCCCTCGCCCAAACCGCCAGCTAAACCCTCCTCGAAACCCGCGCCCAAGCCCGCCGCCCTCCCGCCCCTCGACGAAGGCGAACTCGAAGCCGGCGCCAAATTCACCATCGCCCGCCCCATCGCGTGGAACGGCTTTCTCCTCCTTATCGCCCACGGACTCCGCTCCGAGACCGACCCCCTCGTCGCCGATCTCAACCCCGAGCACCTCGCGTATCGAACTCTCCGTGACGAAGGCTGGATGATCGCCAAGACCAGCTACCGTCGCAACGGCATCATCATCGCCGACGCCGTCGCCGACCTCGAAAACCTCCGTGCCCACATCGCCAATACCTACGGCGAACCCAAACGCGTCATCGTCGAAGGCGACTCCATGGGAGGCCTTATCGCCGCCATCATCGCCGAACAACCGCCCGGCGATTTCCCCAAATACCACGGCTGCGTCGCGGTCGGCGCCGCCCTCAGCGCCCGCGAACCCGGCGGCACCCTCGGCCTCCATTTCGGCACCAAAACCCCGCTCATTTTCCTCACCAATCGCTCCGAACTCAGCGGCCCGAAAAACTACCTCGCCCCACTCGCACAACTCACGATCGAACACCGCCCGGTTCCGCCCGTGCTCTTCCGCGTCAGCCGCGACGGACACGTCAACGTGAACCAGCACGAACGCCTCGCCGCCCTCCGCGCGCTCAACGCCTGGATCGAGTCCGGCGCTTCCTCACTCCCGAAACCCGCCGAAGGTGCCGAGTTCTTCGACGTTACCCACGAACCCGAGCCGCAACCCTCGCTCGTCACCTTCGACGACGACCGACGCGGCTTCACGACTCGCGTGACGGAGGTCACCGCCGTCTATGGGAACGTCGCGCTCAACGCCCAGCCCGCCGACTTCGCCTCCGCCGGCATCGCCCGCAACGCCTGGTTCCAGCTCACCGTCCGCGACGACGCCCCGCGCCGCGTGATGTTCGGCCGCGATTTCTCCGCCGTGAAACGCGGCGAGTGGGTCGCCTTCCCCAACGCCGACGGCTTCTTCTGGCTCGCGCGAAATTTCGAAAACGCCGCCAAAACCGCCTATCTCAAAGTCGGCGACGAAATCCACATCCGCTCCTATGACAAAGACCAGTCAGTGGAGTTAAGAAACTAGCGTTGTCGTTTCAGAAAAGACGCGCGCCTGGCAGAATCCCAAGCGACAAAGGCGAGGAGCAGAAACAATCCCGCGCAAACAAAACCTGTCACGTATTTTCCTCCGAGGAAGCTAGTGAAAGCAGCTACTCCAATGATCACTGAGCAGACCCCGAACAATACCGAGGTGATGTAAAAGAAACGGGGGCCGTATCGGGGCATTAAAACAATTTGCCCATCATCACTCATCGTTCTCAATCCGATATTCAGTTCCGCGCTCGCCCCTCACACCACCCGGCTCGCCACCCGCACGACTTTCATTCCCGCCGCGAGCGCCGCCTTGATCCCGGGCTCCGCATCTTCAAACGCCAGGCACTTCTTCGGATCGACGCCGATCCGCTGCGCCGCGAGCACGAACATATCCGGCTCCGGTTTCCCCCGACCCGGTGGCACATCGTTCGGCGTGATCACGACCTTGAAAATATCGTCCAGCCCGGCCGCCCGCAGCGCGGGCAACGCGATCTCCGGCTGACCGCCCGTCGCGATCGCCACCGGTTTCGTCTTCGCGACCTTCCGAGCAAACGCCACCACCGCCTCGATCCGCTCCACCTGCGCAATTCGCTCCAGATAGAGCGCTTCTTTCACGTGCGACACCGCGTCCGCATTCAGCGGCAGCTGATAATGCTCGCCAAAAATCTCCGCCACCCGCCGCGTCGGCACGCCGCCGAGCGAATAAAACAAATCCTCGCTGAGTGGGACTGGCAGTCCCGCCCGTTTCATCGCCTCGCTCCACGCGATGAAGTGCAGCGGCATCGTGTCGATGAGCGTGCCATCCAGATCGAAAACATAGCCGTCAAAATCGCCTGCAGGAATATCGAGTTGCATGAGCAGCTACCATCTCACGTGCACGCGCCGCCTCTGGCAACCCCGCCTTTCTTTCGCTTCAGCAATTTCGCTCTTCCGTGTTTCCGCGATCTCTCATTTCACCGCGCCCACCGTCAGCTCATCATACGCCACGCCCAGATTCGCCGGCAGCCGGTTCGGCCGCGCCTGATGAAAATCCGCAAAGCCCGGCAGGTTCTCCAGCGTCGCGACCTCGCCCTTCGATTTCCCGGCCGCGATCTCCCGCTCTGTGTGCGCCAGTAGTCCACTCAGATAATCGCGAAACACCCCGAGCTCATCCCGCCTGAGCGTCACCCCGAACTTCGGGTTCCCGTGCCCGCCCACGAAAATCGCGTCCGCCGGGTACTCCTTCGCGATCGCTTCCAACACGCGTATCCAGCCGGCAATGCTCGCGCCGCCCGGCCGGTCGATCACCGGATAGAGCCGGTTGAACAACAGATCGCCCAAATGAACGACGTTCGCCTTCTCGAAATGCACCACGATATCCCCCTTTGTGTGCGCGGCGCCGAAGTACCGCGCGCTCACCACCTCGTCGCCCAACTCCATTTTCCAGTTCTCCGCAAAAGTCGTGTCCGCGATCACCAGATTCTCCACCGGCTTCTTGTCCTGGATCGCACGCGCCCGCATCAGCTCCGGCACATTCTCGTGCGCTACATGGTTCTTCGCCACCGGACGAAACACCGCATTCCCCGCCGTGTGATCGCCGTGATGATGCGTATTGATCAGCACATCGATCAACCGCTCCCCGCGCTCCGGCAAGCCCGCCAGACAGATCGCCGCCGTCGCGGGAAACTGCGTGTCCACCACCGCCAGCGCCTCCGCCGACGCCAACCAGCCGATCGTGCCGCCGCTTCCGTTAAAAATCCCGACGTTCCTCCGCAGCGGCACGAATTTCGTCGGCACCACCGCATCCGACCCCGCTGACACCGGCGGCGTCTGCGCGAGCAAGCTGTTAGAACGAAACATCAACGCCAACGCTGCCACCGCAGCGGTATCAGCCAGAAAACGACGACGGTTCATAAGGCCGCTCTGCCAGCAGTCCCCATGCCCGCGCAACCCCGCCGCCACCGGACGGTCCCGCGCTGCAAAGCGCATCCGAAAATTTCCTGATCCCACCTCGCGCAATCGTTAGGGTAAACGTCTCCCGCCGCGCCGATGACGAGAGTTGCAGTGATCCCGGCCCACGGCATCTTCGCCTCTGCCTCACCTCGCACTGCACCCCGACTCCGCGTGCTTCCGCGTTTTCTTTCTTTCCCTCTTTGGCGGTCCGCAGCTCTTCACAGACTGGGCGGCTGCCTGGCCTTTTCCCTCGCCACCCCGTTCTTGCTGGCTCGCCCCACCGTCGAAAAACCCGCCCCGCTTCCGCTCGTCACCGGCGCTGTCAGCGACAGTTTTCCTCTTTCCTATCCAGGCCCGCAGGGACGCGCCGAGGGCTTTTCAGTCGATCTTCTCGATGCCGTGGCGCGCGTCATGAATTTCAAAATCGAACGAGTCCTCGCGCCCGCTACCGAGATCCACGCGCGTTTCGAGGCTGGCGAATTTGATCTCCTCCAAGCCTACAGCCCCGGCCCCGGCCGCGAGCGGTTCGCCGACTTTTCCGTCCCTTACATGGACCTCCAAGGCGCCGTCTTCGTGCGCAACGGCGGTGCCCGCTTTAGAAAGATCGCCGACCTCGCCAACGCCAGCGTCCTCATCGTCGGCCACGGCAGCATCGGGGAGAAATTCTTCGCGGACCACCAGATCGTCCCGAAAAACGTCACCTACATCAGCTCCGTGCGCGAGGCGCTCCGCCTGATCGCGGAAGGCCGGCACGACGCAGTTTTCTCCTCCCGGCTCACCGCCCTCTCGCTCATCGAACTCGATCGCCTGGAAAACGTTCGTACCCTCGGCGATCCGTTCGATGGATACGACGTGCAGCATTGTTTCGCCGTCCACAAAGGCGACGCCCGTCTCCTCGCCCGACTCAACGAGGGCCTCGCCATCCTTCACCGCACCGGCGAATTCGATGAAATCTACCGCAAGTGGTACGGCCGCTTCGATTCCCCGGTCTTCACGCGCGAACAGGTCGTCACCTACGTCGCCATCGCTCTCGCGCTCGCCTCACTGCTCACGTTGTGGGGCCTCCTGCGGCAGCGCGCGCTTCGCCACCGTCTCGCCGCCCAAACCGGGCTGCTCACCCGGCAGGAAGCGATTCTCGCCGAGGCCCAGCAGATCGCCCACGTCGGTCACTGGAGCTTCGATCTCGATCACCGCCGCATCGACTGCTCCGCCGAAACCCTGCGCATCCTCGAACGCGATCCCGCGCGCGGCCCGCTCACCTACCTCCGACTGCTCACACTCATCCCCGCCTCCGAGCGTTCGGCCACCCACCGCTCCGTCCGCGAATCCCTCTTGGTCGGCTCCCCGTGCGAACTCACGCTCACGCTCTCGCCTCGCACCGGTCACCGGAAAATCGCCCATGTCACGGTCCGCGCCGAACGCGAACCCGACGGCCGCGTCTCCCGCCTTTTCGGCACCATCCAGGACATCACCCGCCTCATCACCGCCGAGGAACGCCTCCGCGCCCGTGACCAACTCCTTCTCGCCCTTTACGAAAACGCCCCCAACGCCATGGGCGTCGTCGAAGCCGCCGGCGATTCCTTCCTCTTCATCTCCGCCAACCCCGGCACCGCCCGCCTCCTCGGCCTCGACTCCACGCCTCTCGCCGGCCGCCTCCTCGGCGAACTCGATCTGCCCGCCGCCGTCGTCACGTTCTGGACCGCCCTTTTTCAAGACGCCAACCAGCGCGCCGACAATTTCCGCATCGAGCGCCATCTCCCGTCATTGAATCGCCACTACGCCATCACGCTCATCCCGCTCGGCGGCGCCGGCGCCGAGGCCCGCCCGCAGGTCTGCTACCTCGCCGAGGACATCACCGAGCGAAAACAGATCGACGCCGAGGTCGCCCAAGGCCGCAAACTCCGCGCCATCGGCGAACTCGTCGGCGGCATCGCCCACGAATTCAACAACCTCCTCACCCCCGTCCTCCTCAAGACCGAACTCCTCGCCGACGAACTCCGCGGCCACCCGCATCTCCTCCTCGAGCTGCGCACCATCGCCCACGCCGCCCAGCGAGGAGCCGACCTCACCCGCCGCCTCCTCGCCTTCGGACGCCGCTCCGACACCGGCGACGAAATCATCCAGCTCCCCGCCCTCATCAAGGCCAACCTCGATCTCGTCCGCGCCACGATCGACCGCCGCATCGAAATCGCCGTCGAGATTCCCGCTCACCTGACCCCGCTCTATCTCAACGCCACCGACCTCCACCAGATCGTCCTCAACCTCCTCCTCAACGCCCGCGACACGCTCATGGAGAAACTTGAGCGCGCCTCCCCCGCCTCGTGGCAGCCGCGTATCCGCGTCCAGGCTACCGGACTCAAATCCGCCCCCGACAATGGCCCCGCGCCCGTCACCGACCGCCCCACCCTCGGCTGGATCGGCCTCTCCGTACAGGACAACGGCCTCGGTATGACCCGTGAAGTGCAGGAACGCATCTTCGAGCCATTCTACACCACCAAGGAGGTCGGCAAAGGCACCGGCCTCGGCCTCGCCACCGTCTGGCACCTCGTCAACCGCATCGGCGGCAAGATCGCCGTCACCTCCACGCCCGACAAAGGCAGCACCTTTCAGCTCTGGCTCCCCGTCATCGCCCCGCCGTCGATAGTCCCCGCCGACACCGCCGCCCCGGGCGCCCGCCCCGTCGCCGGTCATCGGATACTGCTCGTCGAGGACGACGAACTCGTCGCCCGCACCCTCACCGTCGCCCTGCGCCGCCTGCGTCACGACGTTACCCACCTCGCCCACGGCGCCGAGGCCGCGCGCCATCTCGCCAGCCGCGCCGACTACGACCTCGTCATGCTCGACCTCGATCTGCCCGGCCTCAACGGCATCGAGATCGCCCGCCGCCTGCGCGCCGCCCATTACCCGGGCAAGATCCTCGTCGCCAGCGGCCGCCTCGCCGACCACGAGCTCACCGAACTCCGCAACCTCAAGGTCGATCACATCCTGGAAAAACCCTTCACCCCCCAAGTCCTCCAACTCGCCCTCCAAGCCTGCCTCGCCCCAAAGGAAACCAAGAAGCAGTAAGAACGATTACGAATCCACGGCGTCTCCGAACTCGCCCCCACCCCCCAACCACCGTAGCCCGCCTTCCCATTGGTCATTGGTCCGTCTCCTCCTCCATCCGCTGAAACACCACCGCCAGCCAGGCAGCCGCAATCATCGCGCCCAGCACCGCCGGGTTCCGCAACACCGGATCGATCGTCCCCTGCGCCAGCACCAGCGCCACCCCTGCCGCGAGCACCGACGCCACCGTGCCCAGCCGCCGGATACGCGCCAGAACCCATACCGCCCACGCCCCCACGCTCGTCGCCAGCAACACCGTGCCGAGCAAGCCGTACTCCACCAGAAACTCCAGCCAGTCCCCGTCCGCATGCGGAAACACCGGGTGACGATTCTGCCCCTGGCTGCGCAGCACCTGCATCAATTCCGGCACCCGTCGCGAATACACCGGCGACAAATACAGGTAACTCCCGCCACCCCAGCCCACCCACGGCCGCTCCTCAACCATCAACCACCCCGCCCGATGCTGCAGCGGCCTGAAATTTCCTCCCGTGAAAAGCGCCGATGGGCTGTCGGATAACTCGCCAAATCGCGCCACCGTCTCCCGCAACGGCGTTACTGTCACCACCGCCAGCCCCAGTGCGATCACGCCGCCCGACGCCACCCAGCCGACGAGCCGCCGCCGATCCGGCCGCGCACGCCGGCCTTTCAACGCCAGCGCACCCACGACCAGCAACGTCCCCAGTAAAAGCCCCGAACGCGGCCGGCTCGTCACCGTCGCCGCGTACACGATCGCCGCCGCCGCGATCAGCCATCCCCGCCGCCCCGTCAGCCCGGGAAACGGCGCCACCCGTCCCCGCACCAAACACGCCGCCACCGCCACCGTCAGCAGCAGCAGTTGATAAGCGACCTGCTGATTGTCGTGCGGAAACTGCGGCCCGCCCAGCCGGTACACCGGGTCGTAGTATTTCCAATACGTCAGCCCCGAGCCTGAAAGATTATGCGCCAGCGCCACCGCCGAGAACGTCGCCCCTTGCAACACGCCCCACTCCAACGCCCGCCGCGCCCGCGCCGCCCTGTCCACCGTCAGTACCACGCCCGCTCCCAGTAACGCCGCGCTCCCGAACACCAGCAGCTGCCGCCACGCGTTGCCATGGGGTATCGCATCGCCCCCAACCCTCCCAAACGGCGTCGCCAGCCCCGACGGCAGCCACCTCACATGCGGACGCTCCGCCAGCTCCGCCGGCATTCCGCCCACCGTCGTCGCTGCCTGACCGAAGGCCGGCACCAACCCGTGCGAGGGGTTCAACGCCTGCACGAGCACCCACCCGAGAAAAAGCACCGCCGCCACCACGCACCAACGTCCCGCCAGTCCCAACCCCGGAATTTTCGCGCCCCAACCATCGCCCTCGTCAACAACTCCACCCTCCGTCCCATTGCCCCTAAACCATAGCCCTGCGCCTTTCCCCGCGTATCCAGCCGCCAACGCCAGCGCGCCCAGCCATAGCAGCGTCCACTGCCCGCCCGTCGTCGACGCTCCCAGCCACCACGCGGGCACGATAATCGCTAACAGCAGGCTGCCTTCCTGTAATTTTCTAAAAAAGATCATCCGTAAGCGCGGCTCTCAGCGCCTATTGACCAACAATCCCGCGTCCACGCCCACTCTTTTCTACCGGCCGCCGGGCCAAGCACGCGCTTGCCCCGGCGCAACCGCGCCCATTCCCTCGCGCTCACGCCCATGTCCGTCGAATCCTCCAGCCTGCCTCGCCTGCGTCCGGCGCAACTGCGCACCCTCCGCAGCCGCTTGCAGCTGCTCATTCGCGACGCCGGGCAAACCGATCTCTCTCCGGAGGCCGCGCATCCACACGCCCCTTACTGGCACCTCGAGCCCGCCCCGCTCGTCCTGCCCTCCGCCGAATGGGCCTCCCTTGAGGCCGCCTGCATCCAGCGCGCCCGCCTCGTCAACGCCCTCCTGGCCGACGTCTATAACAACCAGGAAGTCCTCCAGGCCGGCATTCTTCCGCCCGAGATCGTCCTCGGCGATCCCTACTACCGCCGTCCGTGTCTCCGCCTGGACCCTACACGCGCCGACCCCGCCACCGTCATCCGCTTCGACCTCGTCAAAACCGACACCGGCTGGCTCTTCACCGACACCCGCGCCAACACCCCCATCGGCCTCAGTTACGCCGTGCAAAACCGCCGCTTCCTCTCCCAGGAAGCCGGCGAACTCTACGGCGCGCTCCCTGATTACCACAGCATCATCAATTTCCCCATCAAGCTCCTCGCCGCGCTGCACGACCTCTCCCCGCGCGAAAGCGGCGAAGCCTCCGTCGTCATTCTCACCGCCGGTCCGCAGGATCCGTTTTACTCCGAGCATAGTTTCCTCGCCCGCAAAATGGGCCTCCCGCTCGCCCGCGGCGACGATCTCCTCGTCGTCGATAACCGCGTCTATTTCAAAACCATCGCCGGTCTTGAACCCGTCGACGTCATCTACCGCCGCCTCAACGACGCCCACATCGATCCCGTCGTCTTCTCCACCGACCGCGAAACCGCCGGCGTCCCCGGCCTCGTCCAATGCATCCGCCACGGCACCGTCGCCATGGCCAATGCCATCGGCACCGGCCTCGCCGAAAGCCGCGCCCTCGAAGCCTACCTGCCCCGCCTGATGCGTTTCTACTTCGGGGAAAAACCGCTGCTGCCCTCCGTCCCGACCTACACCTGCGGCGATCACGACCAGCTCGACTACATCCTCGACGCCTACAGCGAATTCCGCATCCGCCCCATCCACGATCCCCGCCAGGGCGACAAACTCCTTCCCGAACAACTCCCCTTTCTCATCGGCCCGGCCGGCCTCGCCCCCGAGGTATCCAAAAACCCCTTCGCCTTCGTCGCCCAAAAAGCCATCCAGCGCCTCCCGCTCGACACCGCCACCACCCACGCCCCCGGCTTCACCCTGTCGCTCTTCGTCCTCTCGCATGGACGCCAGCGTACCGTCCTTCCCGGCGGCCTCGTCCACATCGGCGCCAACGAACCCCCGGTCGATCGCGTGGGCGTCACCGCCGACACCATCGTCCTTCAAGACGCGTC
>CAMLSH010000093.1 GCA_946482625.1 uncultured Opitutaceae bacterium | reverse complement strand
GCGGCGATGTGCAGTGAAATTTCGCGTCAGCGGGAAACCACTTTCTCACTTGGCCCGTTCCCTCCGTCTCGCACGCTAGCTACACCTTCCCATGAAGATCGATTCGCATCAGCATTTCTGGCGCTATAATACCGACGACTTCGGCTGGATCTCGGATGCCATGGCCCGCATCCGCCGCGACTATCTCCCGGCCGATCTCGCCCCCGAGCTCAAAGCGCGCGGCATCGACGGCACGGTCGCTGTCCAGGCCCGCATGACCACCGAGGAGACTCGTTGGCTCCTCGAACTGGCCGATAAAAACGACTTCATCCGAGGCGTCGTGGGCTGGGTGCCGCTCTCCGAAAAATCCGCCGCAGCCACCGAGCTCGATCGTTTCAGCGCCCACCCGCGCCTTAAAGGCGTTCGCCACGTCGTCCAAGGTCAGCCCGCCGGCTTTCTGGACGCTCCCGCTTTCAACGCCGGTATCCGCGAAGTCACGTCGCGCGGACTCGCCTACGATATCCTCATTTTCGCCAACCAGCTCGAAGAGGCCACGCACTTCGTCGACCGCCACCCGAGACAAACGTTCATCCTCGATCACATCGCCAAACCCGCCGTCCAAGGCCCCCCGCCCCGCGAGTGGCGCCTGCTCATCGGAGAACTCGCCCGCCGCGAACGCATCGCCTGCAAATTCTCCGGAGTTATCACCGAGATCCCAGGCTTCGCCCCGTGGACCCCCGAGGACATTCGTCCCTATTTCGACATCGTCCTCGAAGCCTTCGGCCCCCGCCGCCTGATGTTCGGCTCCGACTGGCCTCCGTGTCTCGTGAGTTCCGAATACGCCCGCTGGCACAAAACGATCGAAAGCTTTACCGCGCCTCTCTCGACCGACGAACGTGCCCGCATCCTCGGCGGCACCGCCGTCGAGTGGTACCGCCTGTAAAGCTCGCCGCGCGACGTCTCCGATTCCGCCCGCCCGCCCGCGTTTCCACCTCAACGCACTCTCGCGCCGCCTACGCTTGCGCCTCCGCCCTACTCGCTACCCGCTACTCACTACTCGCTACTTCTTCCGCCCCATGCCCACCCCGCGCCCGACTCCCGAAGCGCCCGCCTTCGTTTCAGCGCAGGTCACCGCCGCCCGCCGCTTCTACCTGAACCTCAGACCCCGCCCCACGCCCGGGCTCACCGTCGTCTGCGGCGGCTGGGAGGAATGCGCGACCGACTACACCATCGACCGCAAAACCTTTCCGTATCCATCCGTCGAATTCGTCGCGGCCGGTCGCGGCGAACTTGTTCTCGGTGGCAAACGTCACGAACTCACCCCCGGCGCGCTCTTCACCTACGGTCCGGACGTCGGCCACCGCATCCGCACTGCGGACGACGCCCCGCTAAAAAAATACTTCGTCAACTTCTCCGGCGCCCGCGCCTCGGCCTTGTTGCGCGAGAGCGAACTCAAGCCCGGTACCTTCACCCGCCTCGGCACCACGACCGACGTGCGCAGCGCCTTCGACACACTCATCCGCTTCGGCACCCATCACGATCGCCACACCGCCCGCAGTTGCGCGCTCCAGCTCGAGCTACTCTTGCTTTCCGTCATCCGCGCCAACCAACCCAGCTCCCCCTCCGCCCGCCGTTCGATGGCGACATTCGAACGTTGCCGCGCCCACATCGAGCAACACTTCCTGGCGCTGACCACGCTCCAACAAACCGCCGCCGCCTGCCACGTCGACGAGGCCTATCTCTGCCGCCTCTTCCAACGCTTCCAAGGCGAGACGCCTTACCGCTATCTTCAGCGCCTGCAAATGCAGTGGGCGGCCGAACGCCTTCACTCGTCCGGTCGCCTCATCCGTGAAATCGCCGCCGATCTCCACATCGATCCGTTTCAGTTTTCGCGCACCTTCAAACGCATTCACGGCGTCTCCCCATCCGCGTTCCTAAGTCCGCGCGGCTGACTGGGCGCGGGTTATCAACCCGCGAGTTCGACGCCACCCGCTTTCCTACCAATAGCGTCCGCCACCACCGCCCACGCCTCCGACCTCCGCCTACTCGCTACTTCCTCGCCTCCTCCACCCACCCGTTGAAACGCATCCATTCGATCATCCGCTCCGGCCACAACGCCGTCGGTCCGTACTGCGGATCGAGACTGTTTCCGTGCGATCCTTGCGCGTAAACGTGCATCTCCGCCGCTACGCCCGCCCCGCGCAGCGCCTCGTATAACCGCAGCGAGTTCTGCACCGGTACCGACTTGTCCGCCATCGTCGCCGCAATGAAAAAAGGCGGTGCGTCCTTTCGCGCCCGCTTCTCCAGCGAAAGTTTTTCCGCCAGCTCGGGCGCCGGTTCTTTCCCGAGCAAAGCCTCGCGCGAGCCCTTATGCGCGAACGCCTCCGTCATCGTCACCACCGGATAAACCAGCGTCACGAAGTCCGGCCGCGCACTCACCACATCCAGCGCAGCGCCTGTCTTCCCATCCTCCGCATCCCACATCATCCCCGCGCACCCCGCCAGATGTCCGCCCGCCGACTGCCCGAGCACGCCGATTTTATCCGCTTTCAAGCCCAGCTCCGCCGCCTGCGCCCGCACCAGCCGGATCGCCCGCAACACATCCTGCAACGGTGCCGGATGCCCGTATTCGACCATTCGGTACTTCAACATGAAAACCGTCACACCTTCCTGGATCAGCCGCTTCGTCTCGTACCCGCCGCCCTCGCCGATCGCCAGCCGGACATAACCACCGCCGGGACAAAAAATCACCGCCGTCCCGTTCGCCTTCCCAGCCTCCGGCGCATAAACCGTCAGCGACGGATAATGCACCGCCACGATCCGGTTGTTCACGACCTGCTCCACCGCCGCATCCGCGCGCAACCCCGGCACACCTTCTGGCCACAACGGAATCACCCGCGGCTCCTCCGCAGCAGTCGCCCCCGCGATCACGCTCACACCACTCACCCAGAGCGCCAGCATCGCACGCATCCACGTCATTTTCACGATCGCGTCTCCGTTCAGCGTTTCGCCACTGGCCGTTTCACATCCGCCGCCAGCGACACCTCGGCCGCCCCGCCTTCCAGCTGCGAGACCGCTTCCGCCGCACTCAAATCGCTGGCCGCGATGCTCACTCCCGCCGTCGTCGCACCCGCCAGTCGCACAAACGTTTTCGTCCCTTTCGCTGCATCGCTTCCGATGATCGAAACGCCCTGCGCATTCTCCAGGTTAAACGTCGGCCCTTCGCTCTGCGTGACCCGCACGTTCTTAAACGAAATTCCCTGCACGTTCTTCGCGATCACGCCCTTCTTCGACCTGATCGTCACGTTCTCGAACGTCACATTCTGAATCAGCGAATCGTCCGCGCCGACCAGCCGCAGCGCCTCCGGCGCGCCTTCGCACACAATGTTCTTCAGGTGAATATTCTGAAACACGGGCGGCGTCGCGCCGACCAGCGCATTGCGATCCGCCGTGTAGTCCATGTTCAAGATAGCCGCTTCGTACTTCATATTACGTAGCTGCAAATTTTCCGCCCACACGTTCTCCACCACGCCGCCGCGATCCCGCCGCGACTTGATGCGCACCGCGCGATCCGTGCCGTCGAATTCGCAATCGTGCATGTACACGTTGCGCACACTGCCCGACATCTCGCTGCCGATCACCAGCCCGCCGTGACCGCGTTTGCTGAAACAATGCCGCATCACCACGTTCTCCGTCGGCCGGTTCACGCGCCAGCCATCTTCATTGTAGCCCGATTTCAAGACCACGCAGTCGTCACCCGTGCTGAAGGTGCAATGCTCGATCAACAGATTCCGGCACGAATCGGGATCGACGCCATCGTTGTTCGGCCCGTCCGTATCGACGTTCACACGACGGATGACGATGTTCTCGCAATAGATCGGATGAATCGTCCAGTTCGGCCCGCCGCCGATCGTGAAGCCTTCGTAGAGCACATTCTTGCAGTTGAGAAACACCACGAAGCTCGGCCGTATCGCCGCCTCCACCGTGCCATAAATGCGCTTCTCCACCGGCACGCCGCGCGGCTCCAGTTGGAAAATCTCCTTCGTCTCCTTCGTCTTCCAACCCCACCACGCCTTCGCGTTGCCGTTTAGTTTTCCCGGCCCCGTGATGCCCACGTTCTCGCAATCGCGCGCGTAGATCAGCGGCGAATAATTGTAGAGCTCCACGCCGCCGACCCGCACCAGCACCACCGGCAGATAATCTTCAAACTTATCGCTGAAAATCACCTCCGCCCCTTTCGCGAGATGCAGCTCCATATTGCTCTTGAGATGGATCGGCCCCGTCAGCCATTTCCCCGCCGGCACCAGGACGCGTCCGCCGCCCGCCTCCGCGCAAACCGCCACCGCCTTCGCAAACGCCGCGGTGTTCTTCACCTCACCGCCCGCCACTGCGCCATGCTCGCGAATGTCGAACACCCGCGTCGGAAACACCGGCCGCTGCAACTGCGGCATAGCAAAGGGAGCATGAATCGGCGCAATCGGCTCCAATCCATCGCCCGCCGCGATCAGAGGCGGTGCCAACAACGTCGCAACAAAACCCAACGTCAGGAACGCGCCGCGCCGACAAGGGCTCAGCCAGAACGAAGAGGAATTCATAGAAGTTTTCATTTTGAAAGCGGTGCCGTCGGATTCCAGCCGTCGCTGCCGCGCAGAATATTCTCGGCCGTGTATTCGCTCGCCTCGCCGTCGGTCAGCTCACGCGCCCAGCCCACCCGCGCGTCGGCCTTCGCACCCGGCCCCGTGTTCTTATATTCGCGATACCGCGCGGTCGTTTCGTTCTCCACCTTGCCCCAGTTGTGCCAGCCTTCGGCGCGAATCTGTGCAGGAAGCTCTGTCCGCACAAACGCCGTCGCCGCATGCGGCCGCCACGGACGCCCCAGATACACGCCTCTGCTCACCTCCGGCGCAGCCGTCACCCGGCAATCGAGAAACACATAACCCCATGGGGCGTTCTCATCCGTCGATGCCGCCGTGATATATCCGTCCGCCCGGCAGTGAATCTCGCAACGCGCAAACACCGCCGTGCCGCTGCCGTAGATAAAGTCCACATGCCCGCTCACGTAACAGTTTTCAAAATACTGCCGCCCCTTCTCCACCCGGACTGTGTCCTGCCAGCCGAGGAAACGACACCCGCGAAACGCCGCGCGGTCCGCATCCACATAGATCGCCAGCGCCTGCACTTTCTCCTCGCGCGTCGTGGTGTTCTCGAACGTCACATTCTCCGCCGTGAAATCCGCCCCCTGCACCAGCACGGTCGCGCTTTCGCGCGTCTCATATTTTTTCCCGTCCGGCTTCACCGATTTCAGATTCACATCGCGGGTAATCACCGTCGTCGCCGTCTCGCCCGGCTCGCCCCGCAATACGATGAACGGTTTATCCGCCGGCACGTGCACGTGCTCTTTGTAGACGCCGGGTTTAATCAAAATCACAAACGGTTTTGTCCCGTTCGCTGGAGCCGCCGCCACTGCCGCGCTCACCGTCAGATGCGTCCCCGAGTTATCCGCGGAGACCACTGCGTCCACGACCACCGGCTTCCCACTCTTGGTCGCGACCACGCCGGACCGCGCAGTTGCCGCGGACGGCTCCGTGCGAAACAGCGGCGCGAGTTCAGGCATTTCCCGTCGCAACTCACCCACGATCAGCTCCGCAAAAACCACTGCGCCTTCCGCGTCCAGATGCGTCGTGTCCGGTTTCTTATCTTTGACCGGGTTAAACGCCGCCGTCTTCACCGGCCCCAGCTCCTCGCAAAACGCCAGGCTCAACGCGTGCAGATCGACCACCGGAACGTTTTTTTCCGCGCCGAGTTTTTTGACCGCGTCAGCGTACGGCGTCAGGGTCGAATCGATCTTCCCCGGATTCGCCGCATTGAAAGTCCGTCGCACCAGCGAGGTCACCAAAATCGGTCGCGCCCCGATCGCGCGCACCGCGTCGATGTACTTCGTCAGGTATTCCGGATACGTCGTCGCCGGGTCTGTCTCGCGCTCCGGTCCCTTGCCCGGCTGGTCGTTGTGTCCGAACTGGATCAGATAAAAATCGCCATGCGCCTCGATCGCCTTCGCGAGACGGCCCTCGTTGACGAAACTCCTGGAACTCCGCCCCCCCTGCGCCGTGTTGATGCACTCCACCCCTTCCACCAGATAACGCCGGAATCCCTCTCCCCAGCCCGCGTGATCCGTCACCGTCGAATCGCCCACCAGCACGAAGCGCGGCTTTTTCGCAGCCCCAGCGTGCTGCGCTTGCGCGAATGGAAGTATCGCGAGGCCCAGTAAAAGCGCGCAGCACACGCGCAACGGAGAGCGGGAGGAGAGCAAACCAACGAGGGATGTCATGGGGAAAACGTGTGATCGGAAGCGTTGCGATCAGGCGAAGGGCGCGGATCGTGGGATCCAGTCTCCGGTATTCAACCGATCCACCAAGCGTTAAAAACAACAAGAAACTCCGAAGCGTTCGCCCCAGACAACCCCGGCCGCGTGCGCATCGTTGATTCCACCTCTCGTCAGCGTTCGCACTCTCATCCGGCACACGACCTCCAAGTCAACGATCGCCATGCTTTGCCCAAAAGAAGGCATTCCCACTCGCCAATTTTCGGCCTACCCTGCTCCCTTTCCCCGCCATGCAATACCGCCCCCTCGGCCAGACCGGCCTGCACGTTTCCGTCCTCAGCTACGGCTCCTCGCCCCTCGGCGGCGTCTTCCGCGCCACCGATGACAGCGAGGGCATCCGCACGGTCCACACCGCCGTCGACTTGGGCATCAATTTTATTGATACGTCGCCTTACTACGGCGCCACCAAATCCGAAACCGTCCTCGGCAAGGCCCTCCGCGAGATCAAACGCGACCGCTACTACCTCGCCACCAAAGTCGGTCAGTACGACCATGGCGTTTTCGATTTCTCCGCCGCCCGCATCCGCTCCAGCCTCGACGAAAGCTGCGCCCGCCTCGGCGTCGACTATGTCGACCTCCTCCAGTGTCACGACATTGAGTTCGCCGATCTCGGTCAGATCGTGAACGAAACCCTCCCCGAGCTCGTGAAACTGCGCGAAGAAGGCCGCATCGGCCACATCGGCATCACCGGCCTCCCGCTCAAAGTCTTCACCGGCATCCTCGACCGCGTTGGTCCGGGCGTCGTCGATACGATCCTCTCCTTCTGCCGCTACGAGCTCAACGACACCGCGCTCGAGTCGCTCATTCCCTATCTGAAACAGAAAGGCGTCGGCATCATCAACGCCTCGCCCACCGGCATGGGCCTCCTCTCCGAGCGCGGCGTTCCGTCGTGGCATCCCGCCCCAAAGCTCATGATCGAGACCGCCCGCCGCGCCACCGAGTACTGCAAAGCCGTCGGCGCCGACATCGCGAAACTCGCCATCCAGTTCGCCACGCATCACCCCGCCATCGCGACGACGCTCGTCGGCACCGCCAGCGCGGACAACATCCGCAAGAACGTCGGCTACCTCGACGAACCCATCGATTTCGAGCTCATGGCCCGCGTACTGGAAATCCTGCGACCGATCAAAAACCACAACTTCACCCGCGGCCGCCCCGAAAACCGCGACGTACTTATCGGCTGAGGATTTTAAATGTGGAAATCAGGAAATCAGGAAGAACTTCTCAGAACGTTCCTTTCGATTTCCCTCCTGCCTTTTTCCAGCCTCCCTGAGTTTCATACCAAAAAATTCGGCTCCCTTTCGTTTCCATGCTCCAGATTTCCCTCGAAAAACCCGGCCAGTTCGCCGCCACCCATGACGCCCCCGAGCCCGTCCTCGCCCCCGGCGAAGCCCTCGTCCGCGTTCACCGTATCGGCGTTTGCGGTACCGATCTCCACGCCTTCGCCGGCAAGCAGCCGTTCTTCAACTACCCGCGCGTCCTCGGCCACGAACTCGGCGTCGAGATCGTCGATCCCGGCTCCGACCCCCACGGCCTCAAAACCGGCGACCGCTGCTCCGTCGAGCCCTACATCAACTGCGGCCGCTGCATCGCCTGTCGCCGCGGCAAACCCAATTGCTGCACCGACCTCAAGGTCATGGGCGTCCACATCGACGGCGGCATGCGCCCCCTCGTCGCCATCCCCGCGCGCAAACTCCATAAGGCCACCTCGCTCAACTACGACCAGCTCGCCCTCGTCGAAACCCTCGCCATCGGCGCCCACGCCGTCGAACGCGCCGCCATCACCGCCGACGACGTCGTCCTCGTCATCGGCGCCGGCCCCATCGGCCTCAGCGTCATCCAGTTCGTCCTCGTCACCGGCGCCACGCTCATCGTCATGGACGTCGCCGAGCAACGTCTCGCTTTCTGTCGCGACCAACTCGGCGTGAAACACACCGTCACCGCCGGCCCCACCGCGATCGACGAGCTCAAAAAAATCGGCGGCGGCGATCTCCCGACCTGTGTCATCGACGCCACCGGAAACCCGAAATCGATGATGAGCACCTTCGACCTTCCCGCGCACGGCGGCCGCATCGTTTTCGTCGGACTGTTCCAAGGCGACGTGACCTTCAACGACCCCAATTTCCACCGCCGCGAGCTCACCGTCATGGGCAGCCGCAACGCCCTCCCCGGCACCTTCCGCGACATCATCGCCCTCGTCGAAGCGGGCAAAGTGAACACCCAGCCGTGGATCACACATCGCTTGAAACTTGCCGACGTTCCCACGGTCTTCCCCAAGGACATCTCCGGCAATCCCGCCGTCCTCAAAGCCATGATCGAGGTCTGATCCAGCTCCCGACGGCGGCCTCCGCAACGGTTGCGAAGAAATTATGCCGCATCGCCCCATCCCCCGGCGTGTCCTTGCGGTTGCACGCCCACTCCCCCAAAAATCCGCGCTCAAATTCTAACTTATCGCAACGCACGCCATCGCCTGTATCCGGCGCGAAATCAGACTCGCCAGATCATTCCCCGTTTCGTGTCCATAACGGCGACCCGCTTCGATTGAACGCCGGTCGCACGCACCCATTTACTCCCCATGAAAAAATCCCTGATCGCCCTCCTCGCCTTTGCGCTTTCCACCGCCGCCTTCGCCGCCGATGTCAGCATCGCCGTCATCCCCAAAGGCACCACCCACTCCTTCTGGAAAAGCGTGGAAGCCGGCGCCCGCAAAGCCGCCGCCGAAACCAACCTCCAGATGAACTGGCGCGGCCCGCTCAAGGAAGACGATCGCGCCCAGCAGATCGCCGTCGTCCAGCAATTCGTCTCCTCCAAAACCGCCGGCCTCGTCCTCGCCCCCCTCGACGCCTCCGCCCTCGTCGGCCCCGTCCGCAGCGCCGCCCAGAATAAAATCCCCGTCGTCATCATCGACTCCGGACTCAAGGGCGAAGTGGGCAAAGACTACGCCAGCTTCGTCGCCACCGATAACCGCAAGGGCGGCGAACTCGCCGGCGCCGAGCTCATCCGCCTCACCGGCGGCAAAGGCAAAGTCGTCCTCCTCCGCTACGCCGAAGGCTCCGCCAGCACCACCGATCGCGAAGACGGATTCCTCACCGCTCTCAAAGCCGCGCCCGGACTCGAAGTGATCGTCAGCAACCGCTACGCCGGCGCCACCATCAGCTCCGCGCAGGACGCGTCCATGAACCTCGTCGACAAGCTCCGCGAAGCAGACGCGATCTTCTGCCCCAACGAATCCACCACCGTCGGTATGTTGCTCGCCCTCCGTCAGAACGGCCTCGCCGGCAAAAAAATCTTCGTCGGTTTCGACGCCTCCCCGATCCTCCTGCAAGCTCTCAAAAAAGGGGATATCAACGCCCTCGTCGCGCAGAATCCTTTCAACATGGGCTACCTCGGCGTGAAGACGCTCGCCGCCGTCATCCGCGGCGAAAAAGTCGAACAGCGCATCGACACCGGCTGCGAACTCGTGACCAAGGACAACATCGATACCCCCGCCGTCAAAACCATCCTCGGCACCGAATAAAAACCCGTCCGACCCCGCCTCCGCTATAAGTCCTATACGTCCCATAAGACCTATAGGACCTCTTCCTTCAGCTTCGCCTGCCCTTTCCGCTCCCACCCTCCATGCCGTCTTCGTCCGTCGCCAGCGCCGCCACCGAACTCCTCCGCATGGAAGCCGTCGAAAAAAACTTCGGTCCCACGCGCGCGCTCGCCGGCGTCAGCCTCACCGCC
>CAMLSH010000092.1 GCA_946482625.1 uncultured Opitutaceae bacterium | reverse complement strand
ACCAATGACCAATGACCAATGACCAATGACCAATGACCAATGACCAATGACCAATCGTCGCCGGGCGCTTGTAGCCAGCAAGCGGGCGGAGAGCGAGACGGCCCGACCAAGGTCGGGCCCTACAAGGGGAACACGGGAGGAGGCGGAGTGTGCGCTCCACCTTCAGGCGAGGTCGGCGGCGAGGCGGGCGGCGGCTTGGGCGCGGGAGCGGCAGTCGAGGCGGGCAAGGACGTCGGCGACGTGCATCTCCACGGTGCGAACGGAGAGGCCGAGTGAGGCGGCGATTTCTTTGTTGGCCGCGCCTCGGGCGAGGTGACGGGCGATGTCGCGTTGACGGGCGGAGAGCAGATCCCACGCGGTGCGGGCGAGCTCGGACTCACGGGCGGCGTGTGTCTCACGGCGTACTGAAGCGATGGTGACGAGCAGCGCTTCGGCTTTGGCGGCGAAAGGGCGGACGCCGAGGCGGCGGGCGCGGCGGGCGGCGTCTTGGAGGAGTGTACGCGCTTCGCCGGACGCGCCGGTTTCCGCGAGAGCGGCGGCGAGGCGGAGGCGGACGCGGATGAGCTCGAGCGAGAGGTCGCGTTTTTCGTACGCGGCCAGCGCGGCGCGGAAGGCGGCGATGGCTGCGGTGCTTTCGCCGTCGAGGAGGTGGAGGTCGGCGGCGGCGGCCAGCGCGGCGCCGGTGGCTTCTGGGTTCGCCGTGGAAGCGGCGATGAGTTCGAGGGCTTCGGCGTATTCGGCGGTTTCTTCACGCTGGCCGCGTTCGGCGTGAAACGTCGCGGCGGCAGAGAGTCCGGGAATGGCGTCGTGGCGGTCATCCGTGGCACGCCAGGTTTCAAGCAGGGCGCGGTAGTGAGCGGCGGCTTGCGGTTCGTCGCCGGTGAGTTCGGCTGTGAACGCGAGGCCCATCAGGCTGAAGAAATCCATCGCGGTAACGCCCATGCGGCGTCCGTCGGCAAGGCTGCGTTCGAGGTATTTGAACGCGGGGCGGCTTTCGCCGCGGTGGGCATGAAGAAGGCCGAGCACACCTTCAGCGACCATGCGTGAAACCGGATGAGCTTGGCGGTCGGTGAGAACTTTGCGGATGGTGGCTTCGCTGCGTTTCCAATTTCCGGATCGGAAGAATGAATACGACAGGCAGCCGAGGCAGAGGCCGGCGACGACGCCTTGATCGTGGCGACGGCAATAGGCGAGGGCACTGGTGAAGGCGGCTTGTTCGTCGCGGTAGCACGACGCGTATTCGGCGACGCTGCCGAGGAGGCGGTAGGATTCGGCGGCGAGACCGGGGAGCTGGTTTTTGAGAGCGAGGTCGAGTGAGCGTTCCACCTCGGCGCGACCGTCGGCGGTGCGGCCCTGCATGCCGAGGACGAGACCGTTGAGCTGGGCGATGCTGGCGGTGAGCGCGGGGTCGGCGGCTTTTTCCGCAGCGCGGGCGGCTTCGAGGAGTGTCTGGCCGGCGAGCGTGAGTTGCACCGCGTAGGCGAGGGTGGTGGCTGCGGCGAGAAACGCGGCGGCGGCTTCGATATGGCGGCCGAGCGCGGCGAGATCGTGAGCGGCTGCGCGGCGGGCGTGGGCGCCTTCGACGTGGCGGACGGTGTGAGCGAAGAGCGCCGCGAGGGTGAGGCCGGACTCGGCGCGCAGGACGAGATGTTCGCGCCACGGCGGGGAGTCTCGCCAGTCCTGGAGCTGCGCGATCACGGCGGAAACGTCGCGGCCGAGGGCGGCGCAGCGCTCTAGGTTTTTGAGAAGGGAAACGATTTCCGGCTCAGGTGTATCGGCGGGCAGGAGACGCAGGCCGGTGCAGAAACAGCGGCAGGCGGCGGCGTGGCGGTGACGGCGGCAATGGGCATCGGCGGCGCGAAGCCAGGCGTGGGCGGCGTTGGCGGTGCGGCCGGCGCGTTCGAAGTGTTGCGCGGCGGCTTCGAAGCGGGCGGTGGGCCGGAGGCTGGCGTGCGCGAGGAGGAGGTGGGCGCGACGGCGTTGGGAGAAAGTGGCGGCTTTGGAAAACGTTTCGCGGTCGAGAGTCGGGCCGAGGGTAAAGCCGTCGTCGGTTTCCACGAGCTGCGCAGCGGCGAGCAAGGCGTCGATGTCGGTGTCGACGGTCTCGAAAATTTCGAGCCAGGCGGAAGGCAGTGGACGGTCGTGGAGAGCGGCGGCGAGCAGGAGTTGTTGCGCAGGGGCGGTGAGCGAGGCACCGCGTGTCGCTGCGCGGGGTTTGCTCGGACGGGGCGAAGAGCGGGAGGTGGCGGCGGTGCGTGACATGCGCGGATCCAGCGCGCGCGGCGGCCGGCTGGTGCGCCAAGGCAAAGGACGCGGGCGAGAGGGCGCAAGCGTAGGGCGAGGGACGGCGCGGCGCGCCGGCATGAAGCCGGTTAATCCGAGAGCGAAGATGAGCGGGGTAAGCGGTGGCGCGTCGTGTCGGAGCGCGGTGATCTCGTCGCACGACGGGCGGCCACGCTTTCGTTTTCAGCTCAAGCGCGGTTACGTGTTTGCGTGGTGACCGATCAGGGATGCAAGAGGTGCGGCGTGAGTTTCTCGCGGAGGAGCGCGATGAGCTCGGGGTCGTCGCGTTGGAAATCATCTGGAATGCGCAGGGTGATCAGCGGTTTGTCGCCGAGTTCGTCGGAGAATTTTTCGCGGATGCGGTCGGCGTGTTTGCGTTCCATGCAGAAGATGAGGTCGGCCCAGCCGATGTGGCACTCGGTGACCTTGATGCGCGCGCCGTTTTCCGTGCCGGCGGAGCGGGCGTCGTAGCGCGGGTGGTTTTTGAACAGCGCCTCGGCGGTCGGGCTGCGCCACTGGTTACGCGAGCAGAGAAAGAGGAGTTTGGTTTTCACGCGGGCGGGTCGGAGGTTTGCGCGCGCGTGAGACGAGGGCGAGGTCGAGTGTGCGGGATGGCGGGAGGAGCGGTGTCGACGATGTGGGTGGTCGATTGGGGGAAAAGGTCGATGCGGGGAAGAGTGAGGTGTGTTGGGTGTGCGATGCGCAACCGGCGGGTTAGGGATAACCCGCCCTACCGGCGCTGCCGCGCCAGTGGGTGGTTAGGATGTGTTTTGGACGTGCGATGCGGAACAGCGCGCTCGGAGTGCGCGCTCCACCTCGGAGGAGCGCTACTATTGGGACGCACGCGGAAGACATCACTCGGCGGATGACCAGGTTTCGCGGAGGGCGGCGGCGCGTTTGGTGACTTTTTCGACGAGCGGCTTCGAGCGGTCGGCGGTGGGCGCGGGTTTGTCGTTCGCGCTGGTAGCATGAGGCTCGATGCCGAGTTCGTGCAGGCGGCGGAAGAGCGGGGCGAGGGCGCGTTCTTCGTCGCGGAAGAAAAGGCTGCTGCGGATGCGCACGAACTTCCAGCCGAGGCGCTCGAGCACGGACTGGCGCTCCATGTCGGCTTCGAGCTGTTCGGGGCCGTGGAAGCGGCTGCCGTCGCACTCCACGGCGAGGCGGCGGCCATTCGGGCCTACGACGACGAGATCGAGCGCGCAGGCTCCGGCGCGATAGTCGGAGATGACCTGATAGCTTCGCGCGACGAGGTGGCGGCGGACCTGTTCCTCGAAGCCGGGGGTGGCGGCATCCGAAGGCTCGATACGCGGCTCGAAGCCTTGGGGATCAAGCGCGTGTTCGATGATGCGGCGGCGGTAGTCGCCGGGCTGAAGATCGGTTTCGTGGTCGAGGCTGTGGACAACCCACATCTGGTTGCGGGCGCGGCTGGCGGCGACGTTGAAGCGTTTTTTGAAAACTTTCTTCGGGCCTTCCTGGCGGATCGGGAGCGGTGGTTGCGCGGGCGGGCCATCGACGACGGAGAGGAACATGACGTCGCGTTCGTCGCCCTGGAACTGGGCGGCGTCGCCGCAGAGGATCTGGCGCTGCATGTATGCGGCGGGCGAGAGGTGGCGGCGGAGGAGGGCGTCGATTTTCACCGCTTGTTTGTCGCCGACGAGGGAGACGACGCCGAAGGACATGGGTGTGCCGCGGTCGTTTTTTGCGAACTCCGGCAGCTCGTGCGCGGCGCAGATGAGCGAGGCGATGGTCTCGGCTTCGGCGTCGTTGACCTCACCGGCGCGCGCGCGGCCCCCGGGAACATGAAGAGGCACCACGTGAGGACGCAGCGGGACGGCGGAGGCTTCGCGCAGAGCCTGGATTTCGCCCTTGTAGGAGAGGTGGTTGCTGAACGCGATGATGTCGGGCGCGCAGCGGAAATGCTCGGTGAGGCGAATGACGCCGCCGAAGGCGATCTGCGCGAGTTCGTAGACAGAGGTTTCGCCGTCGTAGAGTTCTTTATGTGGAACGCCGTCGAGGAAGATACTGACGAGTTTGCTCACATCGTCGGACTGCGTGCCGACGGCGATGGGCGTGACCTGTTCGTCGTCGCCGACGATGATCGTCTGGCGGCCGAGGTAGAGGGCGAACAACGACGTGGGGTCGCATTGGCTGGCCTCATCGACGATGACGACATCGAAGCGTGCGGTGCGTGGATCGAAGGTCTCGGCGACTTCGGCGAGCGGCATGATCCAGACGGGGACGGCGTCCTTGGCGACGGCCATTTCGCGACGGGCGGCGGAGCGGTTTTCGGCGTCGCGCACGCCTTTGCCGGTTTTGGTGATCTTGTTGCGCAGAGCGGCGTAGGCGCCGAGCGCCTGCTTTTGAGGGCTGCCGGTTTTCACGAGGCGGTGGAGCCAGGTTTGCTTCTCGACCAGCTGTGTCGTGACTTCGCGGAGTTCGCCGGAGAGCTGTTCGATGCGGGCCTGCAAGATGTCGAGCGAGACAGCGGCGCGGACTTCGAGCTCATCGTGGAGCTGACGCCACTGCCAGGCGTGGCGCGGATCGCCCGGAGGCTGGGGTTCGTCGTGCGGAGGCACGCGATTTTCGAGGGCGGAGGCCCAGGCTGGCGCGGTGGTGGCGAGCGTTTGCAGACGATCGAAACGGGCTTGCAGCTCGGGTTCGAGGGAGCGGAGCCGGGCGAGTTCGTCATAGGCTTCCTGATACGCGTCGGGCGAGCACTCGACGACGGCCTGCCGGAGGTGGCGGGTGGCGAGGGCGTCGCGCGTGGTTTCGACGTGGGCGTCGAGCCAGCCTTCGATGCGGGCCTGGAGTTTTTGGTAGCGGAGACGATTGGCGCGGGCTTCGAGCACAGGCCCGAGGTTGTCGACGATGGCGTGGCGGAGGCGGATGAGCCCGGCGTTTTCACCGGTCTCGGGCGGAGTGGATTCAAGGAAAGCGGTCCAATTAAAACCGAGGCGGTTGAACTCCGCTTCCAAGAGGAGCCAGACGCAGGCGTGCCAGTTGAGGCCCGCGCGAATCTGAGGGACGAACTGCCGGCAGACCTGCTCGGGGCGTTCGCCGAGATCGGCCGAAGGGAGGCCGCCGCGACCGCTCATATAGCGTTCCCAGCGCTCGACGAGTTCGGTGCGGAGCTGGCGCTGGCGAAGCAGCGCGCGCACAGCGCGGACCTGCTGGACGCCGGTCAGGTCGAGGTCGCGGCCGCCGATCCTGGCGTTTTGCTGGAGCTCGAACCACGCGCGTTTGGTGAGTTTGGTGACGACACCGAACGAGCCGCCCTTTTCGTGGTGGGCGATGATTTCGTCGATGATGGGAAGGAGGTCACGAGGCGCGCGAGGGTCGGAGACTTCGGGACCGTGCTCCATGATGAGCGTGTGACATTCCTGAAGTTCCTTCCACGTGTTTTCGATGTGTTCGGCGAAGGATTCCCAGACGCGGCGGGCTTGTTTGCCGTCGCGACCGGCCTGAATGGCCTCGAGCTGCCAGGGCGTGCTCTCGCGGAGAAACGCGATCGCGCGACCGGCTTGATCGAACAGGCGCTCGAAGGCGGCGGGCTCGACCGGGCCGGCGGGTTCGCCCCAGAGCTCTTCGCGGAAACGCAGATGCTGGCGGCCGAGCGCGTCTCTGGTCTCGACGGTCTCTCTGAACTCGGAAGGCGTGGGAATTTTTTCGAGGTTGGTGCGGGTGAGGGCGATCTCGCGTTCGTCCGCCAGCGAGAGGCGGGCGTTGCTTTGATAGAGGGCGACGATGTCGGCGGCCGACAGCGGAAGCGGTGCGCCGGGCGTGACCGGACCCGGAATCCAATTATCCTGGCTGGCGGCTTCGCGTACGTGGCGCGCGGCATCGACGGGACGAAAGACCACGCCTTCAATCACGACATCGCGGATCTCGTCCATGCGCGCTTCGAGCAGACGGGCGCGGGCTTCGCGCAACGCGGTGAGCACGCGGCTGCGCTCGCTTTGCAGGCGGCGGGCCTCGCGCTCGAGCACGACGTTATCCTGGCTGAGTTTCGTGTGGATCGTGCGCACGGAGGCCTGGAGCTCCTCCTGGCTGGGTTTGTCGTTGTGCAGCACACTGACGCAGAGGGGGCGGAGCGGCTCGACGACTTTTTCGCGGAGGACGCGCAGCGCTTTTGGCGTGTGGGCGGTGACGAGCACGCGTTTGCCCTGGGCAAGGAGGTGGCCGAGGAGATTGGCGATGGTATGCGTTTTTCCGGTACCGGGAGGACCCTGGACGAGGACGCAGTCTTTGCGTTCGAGCTGGCGGGCGATCTCGAGTTGCTCGCGGTTGGCGGGTTTGCTGAGCAGGATTTCATCGTCCTCGTTACCGGAGGCGGAGAAATCGCCGGGCGCGTCTTCGACGGGCTCGGTGTCGGGCGGAAAAAATCCGAGGATGCGGAGCAGTGAAGGCGGGAGCTCGTCCTGGCGCTTGTGGATGTCTTCGAGGACGAGATCGAAAACGTTGCCCGGACCGCTGCGGCGCGCGCGCATGAAGATCGCGGGCTGACGCGTGATGGTGGGGGCAGTTGCGGGCTGGCCGGGAGTGGACATGGTGCCGGCGCCGGGGAACAGGCCCTGGATGAGACGGCGGAGAAAGCCATCGGTCTCGTCGCCGCCGAGCGGGGAAAATTCCATGCGCTTCAGCTCGTCGGAACACTGGGCGAGCTGCTGGTTGTTAACGCCGGGGAGGATGCGGAGCAGCTCCATGTAGAGTTCGGGCGGGTGCTCCTGTTTGCGGAAAACGAAACACGGCTGCGGTGTGTCGGGGTAAAACTCGAGCGTGAGTTTTTGCAGAAGCACGGGGTGGCGGAAATCGCCGGTGGCGCCGGGGCACTGGAGCAGACCGTCGCCGACGAGGAGTTCGACGCGTTCGCCTTCGCGCTCGAGGACGCCGTACCACTCGTAGGCGCGTTGAAAGAGATCGAGGGCCTGGCGGATGGGGCGTTCGCTGGCGATCCAGGCGTCGCGCTGAGCGAGCCAGGCGCGGAGGCGGGTGAGGCGGCGTTCATCGGTCTCGAATTTATCGATACGCGTGAGCCCTTGAGCGTCCACCGTTTCGCGGGCGGGGAGAAATTCAGCCTTGCCGGCGAGCTCCTGCCAGCCGGGTTTCAGCCATTCGGCGATGTCTTCATGGGGAGGGGGACATGGGGTGCACGCGGGGCGGGTGAGGCGCAGCACGATGCCGGCGTCTTCGGCACCTTCGTCGGTCGCGGCGGCCGGTCGCATGCGTTCGACGGAAAGATCGGCGGGGAGATCCTGCAGTTGGAAGAAATGAGGCTGCAGGCCGAGATCGCGGACGGGCGGATAGCGGAGGTCGGTGTAGGCCTTCAGGAATTCGAACAATTTGGCCAAACGCTCGCGGGCGAGCGGAGCTTCCAGATCGGTGACGCTGCGCATGTCGGAAATTTGCATGTCTGGCAAATGGACCGGAAAAGAGCGGTGAGGTGCTGTAAGCGGCACGTTAAAGCCATAACCGTTTCCATGGCATGGTGCTGCGGGTGCGTGAAAAACAATGAGGGGAACCCGGCAAAATCCGACTGAGCCGTGCGGGCGATTTGCAAGAGACGGCAAGCTGCTGACGGTCAGCGGCTCGTGAGGATGGGTTCGGGGTGGCCCAGGAATTTCGGGCTGCGATGGAGAACGTGCAGATCGAGCATGGTGGCGGCGCGGGCGAGGACTTCTCGAAGCTCGGTGCGGAGCGAGTCGCGGAGGTTCACGTCGGCGGAGCAGAAGCCGATGGCGTCGATGCCTTCGTGGCGGGCGATGGCGAGGGCGCGGGTGTTGTGATAACGCTGCGTGACGATGATGAGTTGTCGCGCGCCGAAGATGCGGTGTGCGCGGACGATGGAATCGAGCGTGCGGAAACCGGCGTAGTCGCAGGTGATGGCTTCGGTGGGGACGCCGCGTGCGATGAGGGCGTCGCGCATGGCGTGCGGCTCATTGTAGTTGGCGTGGCCGTTGTCGCCGCTGACGAGGAGGTGGCGGACTTTTCCGGTGTGGTAGAGCGACGCGGCGGCATCGATGCGGGAGGCGAAGTGGAGATTGACGCGGCCGTCGGAGAGCGTGGGGCTGGCACCGAGGACGAGGGCGATGTCGCGGACGGGCGTGTCCGCTTCGCGGGTGAAGAGGCGGCCGGAGTTTTGGGTGAGGATGAGATAGTTGGATACGCTGACGAAGAGTGCGCCGAAGAGGATGGCGCTGAAGAGGAGCGTGCGCGGGCGGAGGCGGAGGAAGCGCGGTAGCTGGGGGAAGCGCATGAGAGGCGTGAAGATCAGGGACTTGAGGAGGGTGACTCGAGTTCGAGTATTTGGAGCGAGCGCGCTAGGTTGGCGCGAGCGGGTTGTTCGAACTGGTCGAAGAAAAGCGGCGTAACGTAGATGCGGGGGCGGTTGAGAAACCTGCGGATAATTTAGGCGGAAATGGGCGCAAAAAAACCGCCGGTCGCATGAGAGCGGGCCGGCGGGTTGGGGAGCGGAGAGTGAGCGAAAATAGAGGCGAGTGAGAGGGGTGGGCGGTGGTCGAGGCGACGGCTCAGGCGACGGGCGTCAGGTGGAGTTTTGCGCGGCGGCGTTTGGCGGGGAGTTTGTAGCCGTGTTTTTCCAAAGTCTGGCGCGAGACGGTGGAGCCGCGCGGGTGTTCGCCGACAGGGGCGAGGAGGTTGTAGAGCTCGATGGCGGGGTGGTTGCGGAAGCCGGGTTGCAGGCCGAGGTATCGAGCGGGCGCGGTCATGGTGAGGCGATGTTAGTGGGAATTACCGGAGCGGTGGTTTTGCGTTACAGACTATCGCGGGAAGTGCGCGATTTGGGAATTAGCCGAACGACTAGGAGGCGGCTGACCAGTGATGCTGGTGCGTTTTTAGCAGGAAAGCGGGCGGAGTTGAACCGGCGCGTTGGGGACAACGCGCCCTACCTTCGGAGGCCAGGAAACGCGCGCTACCCTCGGAAGGGAATTCGCACCTGTCGGATCCGCACGCAGGCGACGATCGCGGGCGCGGGGCTACTTCGCTTTTGCGTAGATGAAGCAGTCGCGGGGCTCGGGGCCGATGGTCGGGCAGATGTGCCAGCGGCGGAGAATGCCTTCGCGAATCATACCGGCTTTTTCCATGACGCGGGCGGAGGTGGGGTTTTCGAGGTCGCAGTAGGCCCAGGCGCGGTAGAGGTGGGGTTGGGCGAGCGCCCAGCCGACGAGGTGGCGCAGGGCTTCGGCGGCGTAACCGTGACCCCAATACGCTTTGCCGAGCACGTAGCCGAAGAGGGCTTTGTGGCCTTCCGGGATCATGCCGATGGCGCCGACGATGGCGTGGGTGTCGTGCAGTCGCAGCTGCCAGACGAAGTGGTTGCCGGTGGCCCAATCGCCTTCGCGGGCGGCGAGAAAATCGGCGAGGGGAGCCGGGTCGGCGTACGGTTTCCAGGCGAGGTAGCGGGTGACGTCGGGATCGTTGGCGTAGGCGGTGAAAACGTCCGGGGCGTCTTCGGCGCGGACGGGATGCGCGAAGAGGCGTGGGGTGGTGAAATTTTCGGGCGGACGCATGGGAGTGTCAGGCTGGATGGGCGGTGGCGCGGAGGCAAAGGCGGGGATTGGCGGGTCGCGGGCGAGCGCGTTGAGGTGAGTCGGGTGCGCGGCGAGCCGATGGAGACGCAGAAGAGCCGGAAGCGGCGGAGGGATGAATAAAATTTATTGGCGTGGTGGGGGCGAAAGACCAGCTGCTCATTGTTTCCATGCTCCTCGCCGACTGTCAGACTAGGAGGCGAGCGGCAGCATCGGTGGGAGTGACGTCGATGGCGTTTCGCGGAACGGAGCGGCGACGCGCGCATGCGACGG
>CAMLSH010000091.1 GCA_946482625.1 uncultured Opitutaceae bacterium | reverse complement strand
CAAGTTGCCCTGGCGGAGAGAGGGGGATTCGAACCCCCGGTACGGGGTTAACCGTACAACGCTTTAGCAAAGCGTCGCTTTCGACCACTCAGCCATCTCTCCGGAGCAGGGGCTCGAAGCAAACTCCCGCCTCTTTCGAGCGCAAGGACTTTTCTCGCGACTATTGAACCTGACCGGACTTCGTGTGCCGCACTCGTCTTTCGCCGGAAAATCAGCCCTTCACTTCGACGATCACCTGGACCTCGACCGTCGAGTTTTTCGGCAGTCCGGCCACGGCAACGGCCGCTCGCGCGTGTTTCCCCGCCTCGCCAAATACCGCCACAAACAGATCGCTGGCGCCGTTGATCACCGCCGGGCTGTCAGGAAATCCGCTGATCGCGTTCACGTAACCGCCGACATAAACGAAACGCGCCACCTGATCGAGCGAGCCGACCGCCGCCTTGATGTTCGTCAGCGTATTCAGCGCGCAAATCTTCGCCGACTCGTAGCCGGTCTGCACGGTCTGCTCTTTGCCGACCTGGCCTTCATGCGTCATCTTGCCGTCCAACGAACTGATCGTTCCGGCGCAGTAGAGCAGATTGCCCACGCGCACGGTGGGCACGTAGTTGCCACCGGCGGCGGGCACGGCAGGCAGTTTCAAACCAAGTTCGGCGAGTTTCGCTTCGGGATTCATGCTGAATCTTTTCGGCGAATACGGACCTGAAGCCAAGATTTTGTCTGCGTGTCCGATCAAACGCAGGATTGCGCTCGCCCCGACGAACCGCACCTTCGCGCACATGTCGTCTCATTTCTCCGCCATCACCATGGCCGAGTGGCAGGCTCTGGCGGCGGGTGACCCCGCGAGCGCCGCGCGCGAGATCGCCCGTCGTTTGCGCGCGATCCTCCCTGACGACCAGCAACGCGCCGTTTTTGCCACGCTTTCTTCGCAGGCGGAGATGGCTGCGACATTCGCCCGCGTGGCCGGCACCATCGCTCCGCTCGCGGGCGTGCCGTATGTGCTCAAGGATCTCTATTTCACCGCCGGGCAACCGATGAACGCCGGCTCGAATTTTCCTCCCGGCCTGCTGCCGATCCGTCCGCGCGACAGCAAACTCCCCCACTCGCTCCGCGGCCTCGGCACCGTGCTCGCCGCCAAGACGCATCTCCATGAATTCGCCTACGGTCTCACTGGCGAAAATCCGCATCACGGCGATTGCGAACATCCCCGTTTTCCGGGCCGCACGAGCGGCGGTTCGAGCAGCGGCTCCGCAGCGGCGGTCGCGGCCGGCATCGTACCGCTCGCAGTCGGGACCGACACCGGCGGCTCCATCCGCGTGCCCGCCGCGTTTTGCGGACTCTACGGTCTGCGTCTCACGCCGAAGGATACTTATATCGAAGACGCCTTCCCGCTCGCGCCGAGTTTCGACACAGCCGGCTGGTTCACGCGCAATCCCGCCGATCTTCAACTCGTCAACCGCTACCTTCTCGGTAAACCGCCCGTCATCGAAAAAGATCCTCGCGGTGTCTGGCTGGATTTTTCCGCACTCGGGCAGCCGGCCGATCCGGCGGTGGCGCAAGCCCTGAAGCTCGCCGCAACAAACTACGCCGCTCCCGCGGACGCCGCCACTCGCGACGCACTGGCTCACGCCTTCAAAGATGCGGCCAACGCATATTCCGTTCTGCAAAGCACCGAGGCGTATGGCGTCCACGCCGCCTGGCTGGACACCCATCGCGCGCTCTATGGCAAAGAGGTGTGGGCGCGCATCGATCGCGGAAGACGCTGGTCGCCCGCCCAACTGGATGCAGCGCACGTTAAGTGGAACGCCGTCCGCGCGGCCTGGCAGGATTATTTCCGCACGCACGATTTTCTCGTGATGCCCGCCACGCCGTTTCCCGCGCTGACCAAAGCCGATTGCACATTGGAAAACCGCAACCGCCTCCTGGCGCTCACCGTTCCGGCCAGTCTCGGCGGATTGGCCGTGCTCACCATTCCAGTCACGTTGCCCGACGGCATGAGCAGCGGTCTTCAGATTATCACGCCCACCCCGCAAAATCCGTCGATCAGCTGGGCGCTGAAACGGTCCGCGTCCTGCTAAACGGGATGCATGATTCGCAAGGAACTGCCTGACGGTTGGCTTTTGATCACGCACGGCGAACACGCGCGGCTCGCCGGCCTTTTTGCAGAAGCGTGGGGTAATGCGCAGTTTGCTTCACCGGAGCCGCGTATCGACGTTCTTCATGCGGTCTCCGCGCACGACGACGGCTGGGCCGCACGCGACGCCGCGCCCTTTCTCACGCATGCGCGCATCCCGGAGGCGTTCACCAAAGACCTCGTCGGCAGCTATGCCGCCTTCGAGGAAATCGATTTGCCCGCCTATCTGCGAGTACGCGGCGAAGCCACCGATGCTGTGGCGGCGCAAAACCCGTTCGCCGCCATCGTGGTCTCCATGCACACCGTGAACCTCCTCACCGAGCAGGCCGATCTCGCGACGATCCGTCCGGACCAGCGTCCACTCCACGCGGAGTTCGTCGCGGCGCAACGCGCGTTTCAGCTCGAAATGGCCGCGCGCCTCAACGCGAGTCAGGGCACGCTCGACCGGGCCTTCCGGCTGCTCCAGGCCTGCGACAATCTTTCGCTCATCGCCTGCGCCGGCTACGCGGAGCCGCGCACCCTGCGCCACAGCCATGCGGACCGCGACGGCCAGCTCCGCCAGCTTATCTGCACACCGCAGGAACCCGGCGTATTCAAAATCTCCCCGTCTCCCTTCAAGGAGAAAAGCATGACGTTCACGTTCAACGTCCGTCGCCTTGCCGGACGCACGTTTGCGACCGACGACGACTATCGTTCCGCGCTCGCTGCCACGCCCTACGAAACGCAAACCGTCACGCTGCTCGCGGATTGAAGGTAGTTTTGCCACCGCCTTCCGGCTTCCGGAGCTGTGTGGAACCTGGGGCACCCCGCACGCTACAGCGTGCCTGCGGGCATTCTCGCTCTATCCAAAGCCCGCCGCATCATCTGCGTGAGTTCAGTGAAGTGCATGGGCTTGCCCACGATCCCGGCGAGCCCAAACGCGGACGGATCGCGGCCGGCGACTTCCGGCGAATAACCGGTCGCCAAAATCACTGGCAGGTCCGGACGGATCGCCCGAAGCGCCGCTGCCAGCTGGACACCGGACATCTGCGGCATCGTCTGGTCGGTGATCACGAGATCGAAGTCGTCAGGTGACGCCTTAAAGCGCGCCAGCGCCGCCTGCCCGGAGGATTCAGCCCGGACACGGTAACCGAGCCGCTGAAGTCCTTTATCCAATACACTGCGCACGATCTCCTCGTCGTCCACGAGCAGCACGCGGGCGTCACCTCTGAGGGGAGCCGACGGTTCCAGCGCCGGCGCATCCGCTTTCGAGCGCGCGGCCGGCAGCCAGATGCGGAAGCAAGTGCCTGCACCGGCACGGCTCTCGACATCGATAGCTCCTCCGTGATCTACCACGATACCATGGACGACCGCGAGTCCCAGACCGGTGCCTTCGTTAACCGGCTTGGTTGAAAAGAAGGGGTCGAAAATGCGCGACAACACCTCTGGCGACATGCCGCAGCCGGTGTCGCGAACGGTGACGAGCACGTATTCGCCCGGCGTGAGTTCGAGGTAGGCGTTTTTGATTTTGCTCAACTCCACACGCACGTCGAGCACGCCGCCTTGGGAACCCATGGCGTGACCCGCGTTCGTGCCGAGATTCATGAATACCTGATGGAGTTGCGTGGGGTCCGCGTCGACTACGTCCTCGGTGGTCTCCACGTTGCAACGAATCGCGATGCCGGCCGGCAATCCCGCACGGAGCAGCGACAACGCCTCGCCCGCCACCTGGCTCACAGTAACCAACCGGCGCTCGCCGGGGGTCTGTCGGCTGAATGCCAGAATCTTTTTAACCAGCGCCGCCGCCCGCTCGGCCGCCGTGATGACCTGCTTGAGATTCGCCTCCTCGGAGCTGCCGGGCCGAAGAGCGCCGCTCAACAGCTGCGCATGGCCGAGAATGCCCGTGAGGATGTTGTTGAAATCGTGAGCGATGCCGCCCGCCAGAGTTCCGACGGCCTCCATTTTTTGCGCGCGGATAAGTTGTTCGCGCAGTTGCTCCCGCTCCTGCTCCGCCTTGATGCGCTCAGCGATGTCGGCTTCGAGCGCGGCGTTCGCGTCTGCGAGAGCGGCGGTGCGCTCTGCGACGCGCTGCTGCATCTCGGCATTGGCGCGCTCGAGCGCCTGGTGCGACGCCTCGACCGAGGCCAGCAAGCGGTTCGCCTCATGGGAGAGCGTGGTGATCTCGTCCTTGCCGGTGACCTCCAATCGGTCCCCCAGGCTGCCGCTCTGCTGTATCCGGTGAAGGCCTTCACTGATGCGCGCGAGCCGCGCGATCAACCGGCTCAACAGCAGGCGGTCGATCAAGACGCACAGCAGCACCGCCCCCGCGACCAGGATGGTCATGAGCATGGCGATCAAGTGGGCGCTTTGCTGACGGAAATGGGCGTGATGATCCACCCGCAGGACCGCAACCGGGCGCCCTTGCCAATCCTTGAGCACGGTGCAACCGGCGATTTCGCCGGCGTCGTCTTTCACCACAAAATCAGGTTGTTCGCGGCCCGCCGCACTGCCCGACGCGGAGACGAGGCGCACCGGAGCGTCAACGAAGAGACTGGCGTGCGCGCAAAAGCGTTCGTCCATGCGGCGGCAGGCAACGAGCGTCCCGGTGGGCGCCGCATCGGTCGTCATCGGACGGATCGCCATGTAGGCGATTTGATGCAACTCGCCATTGAGCAGACCGATCTGCACCCGCGGCCCGTCGATCTCTGCTGGTGTCGTTACCGCAGGCAGCTTGAGTACGGCATCGGTCATTGCGGAACTCAGCGGCAGCAACGCCTGCGTATCCGTTTCGCAAGAACGCGCCAGCAACACCTGCCCGCCGCTTTTCACGATAGCGAATGTGCTCCACCGGGAATTGGCGCCGATGTCGTACGCGAAATATTTTTCGATCTGTGCCACATCTTCGCGGGCCACGGCGGTCGCGAGTTCGTCCCAGACCGCAAAATCCCGCACAGACCGTCCAAGATCGTCGACCGAGGCGTTGATCAACCGTTTCACCCTGCCCGCCGTGCGCAACGCCGCTTGTTCCTCCAACTGCTCAAACCCCTTCAGCGCCGCGAAGCGGGTTCCGACGAGCATGAGCAACGTCGCGCCCACAAAAGCGGCAACGATGAGGAGAAAGGACTTTTGTCTTAATTTCACGGAAAGACCCGTGCCCTTCCGTCGGAGCCAGCGCCCATGGGGCGGCCCTTCCGGGAGAAACCGGGAAGCGATGTTTCACCTCATCGACACCGACGTCCGGTCGCTTAAGCAGCCATCTCGTTTATCAGCCCTGTTTAGCGAAAATAATGACTTTCATGCACGCCACGTTTGGTGTGCCGATTTTCAGCGGCCCGCCCGCAGTCCTGTCCTCTCTCGAAAAGCCTCGCGGCGGCGCTGAGCCGACGCAGGCGCAAGATGTTGTCCGTCAAAAATCCCGAACTATGCCAGCGAGCCACCTGCCGATCACGCGCGCTGTCCCCGCGAGGCGCAGATACCCCAGCTCACTGCATTCTGAATGGCAGCGCGCGCACCCGCATCGCCATCTCGTTGAGAATCGCGCCGGTCTTCTGATCGCCGGCGTCGCCGGTCTGGATCGTTCTAGAGGGCAGGAAATTGTTGATGACCGCACAGTAGTCGCTGTTGACCATGATGCCGAGGAGCTCGCCGGTCTTGCTGAGCACGAGGTCGCCGCGCGATGGCGAAAAGTCGCCAAACATCCGTTTCATGAGCCGGTTGTCCATACGGACAAAGCCCGGCATCGTCGCATCGAGTTTGAAAGCGACTTCGCCGTAACCGGCGCCGCCATTGCTGATCAAAAGGGCTTCCGGAAATTTCACCGGATCGAGCGCCGTCTGGTAAACCTTGGCTCCGATGGCCGCCACTTGGGCATCGTCGACCGGAAGCGCGATGATGCGGGGATCGATGGAAAGGAAATGCATCGCGGGAACGGCGGCGCGATTGCCGCCCTTCGCGAAGCTGATGGAAATCTTCTGCCAGTCGGCTCCGGGTTCGCGGTAGTTGAAGGGCGTGTCGTCGATGTGCAGCAACGCATACGTCTGCCGGCCGTCGCTCACGAGGAGCGTGCGCGTTTCTTTTTCGCGCTTCGCTTCACCGAACAAGGCGGGACGAGAAACGTCGAAACGGGTCTGTACGCGGTTGGCCAGAAAGTCGTTGAAGAGCGTGTTGGCGTTGATCGGGCGGTTGTCCCGGATCTCTTTCGTCAGCTCGGTGGATTTCTCCGCCAGCGTGCCGACGCCTTGGGCGAGCTGGGTCGTCGTCTCCTGAACCTTGATACGCTCTTGTCGTTCCTGCTCGACCTGGCTCTTGAGCGTGTCCGCCGTTTCGCGGAGAAGCATTTTCTCCTGCTCGGCAACCTTGACCGCGACGTTCAGCGATTCGATGCGTTGACGGGCTTCCGTCTGCTGGGTTTCCAACTGCGCAAGCTGTTGCTTCTGGCGCTCGGCCTCAGCCAGGCGTTGTTCCAGTTCGCGCTGCATTTGCGCGAGTTTCTCCTTCGAGATCGCCGCGTCCTTGGACGCCACTTCGACCTTTTGCGCGAGCGCCTGTGCGTTGCGCTGCGCCTCGGTGAGCGTGCTGGTCAGCTGGGTTTTCTCCGACTGAAGCTCGGCCAGACGTTGCTCGCGGGACTGAAGGTTTTCGGACGTGGATTGGAGTTGTTGAGCCAGTTGTTCGCGCTGCGCGCGTTCGTCCTCGAGCGACATCTTCATCACGTCGACGATGTCCTGATCCTTGGTCGCCGGATCTGTCCCGGAGGAGGCGGCGGGCGTCTGCTGTGGACGAGTGGGCTCCGCATTTTCCCAGCGCGTGAGCGCGAGGATATTCAGCAACAGGAAGTCGCAGATGACGAGTAGCAGCGTCTTGTTCATGGACAGTGATCAGCCGACGGAGGAAGTCGCCGGTTTCGCCGGGTGCGCAACCGGTGCCGGTGCCAGCACGGTGCCGGCGGAGGTGGCCTGACCCTCAAGAATGAGCAGGCGTTTATAGGGACGCACGTGACGGATCTTGATGAGTGCAACGCACACGATGCCGAAGAGATTGGAGGAATACGCGGCGAGCAGGTTCGACTGGATCAGGCCGAGCACTTGAAGAACCAGCGCCGTCGCCGTGCCGCCGATACCGATGTAGAGTCCGCCGTCGAAGAGATTTTCTTCGTTCTCCATGAGCCGGAGTTTGACCAGCGGAGACACGGGCTGGCGCGAGATTTCGCGGATTTTCAGCAGGCACACGATGTACATGCAGACCTGAAGGGAGGCGAAAAAGCCGATCGAGAGGAGGGTCGAGTTATCCATGGTGGGAGGGGAAGCGGGAGGCGTTTGTTGGGCGGCGTCAGCAACACTGACGAGTACGGGCAGGTTGAGTTTAAGTCTAAATTCGGAAGCCGGCGTGGCCTTGAGAAGGAATGGTTCGGTAAAGAGTACCAGAAACGAGGCGATCAACACGGCGAGCGCGCCGCTCTTCAGGCGGAAAGGCGCATCCGCGGATGCATCGGTCCGGAGCGTAAACTCCAGACCGCGAAACAGGCAAAAAGCTCCCAGCAGGAAGCCCAGATATTTGATGCCCAACGCCATCTTCGGGTTGAGCAAGGCGAGTTCCGCCACGGCATTGAGGCTGGGGGCGGCACCGCGATTGAGCGGAAGCTGATGCTGGAGGAGCAGTTGCACCCCGCCCTGCCCTTGCTCCAACGCCAGCCGGAGATCCTCAAGCCCCGTCTTTCCGTATTGGATAAGGTAGGACGCCACTTTGTCGGCCGAGCCGGAGAACAGCGCGGCCGTGTAGATGATCGGCAGATTGTCCGGCGCAACGCGCGCGAGATGCGCAAACTCGCCCGCCGTCTTGATGCTGTCGGTCTTGCGCAGGAGGTCGCACAGCTGAATCCAGTTAAGGCGTTTCCCGAGCGAAAGCAGATCGGTGAAAAACGGCTCCAGTTCGCCGAGATGCTTTTGTTTGTCGGCGGTCTCCGCCAGGCCGCGCAGTTCGCGCTGCAACGGGCCGGAGAGATTTTCCGACTGGTAGAGCAGCGCGGTGAGCAGGATGACCGCATCGAGCGTCTGGCCGCCCGCTTTGGTGGCGGGCACAAAGCGCGCCGTGCCGTCGACCTCGCGCATGCGCAGGATCGATTGCACGCCAAGCGAGCGCGAGTTGCTCAAAAATGTTTCCAGCGAACGCCGGGCCTTCTCTGCGATGAAAAAATTCAAAACGGGCGTGCTCTCCGTGCGGCCCGACGCCTCGTTCTGTTTGATCAACGGATCAAGAAAAGGGTCCCAGCCGCCCCACACGACCCATTCCGGCCGGCGAACCGACAGATCGCGAATGCTGCGATCCAGTGCCGGGGCACCCTTGTCGTCCACCAGACGCGCCGCCGAAAGAACCAGCTGCGCCGAACCGAGTTTTTCCGAGTCGAGCAGCTGCTGGCCAAACGCCGCCACCGAAGGACTCGAGCGGCCGGCTTCGCGCATCAGCGCGGGCGTGACCGACTTCAAATTGACCGGGATCAGCCAAGCTCCGGCCAGCATCACCACGCCGATTGTCAGCCACAAGGCAGCCATCGGCATGTTTTTGCGTGGGCTGCCGGAAACACTCATCGTCATGGGTAATATTTATTTGCGGGGATTCGTAGGTGAATCCAAGTTTTTCCGCTCAATCGACCCATGGTGCTGCCAATTGTTCACTACAACGACTCCGTCCTCCGCAAAAAGGGCGTTAAGATAACCGCCTTCGATGCCGCGCTCGCGCAGCTTTCGAGCGATATGATCGAAACCATGCACGCCGCGCACGGCATCGGTCTCGCAGCCCAACAGATCGGCCAAGCGCTGCAATTGTGCGTGGTCGATCTCCGAGAAGCCGACTGGGATTTCACGTGGGAACTGGACGGCGTCCGTCCTCCGCTCGAATTGCTCATGCCCATGGTCATCGCCAATCCCGAGGTGAAGCCCCTCCCCTCGCCGACCACGATTTTCGAGGAGGGCTGTCTGTCGTTTCCCAAAATCCGCGGCGATGTCGCCCGCCCGGATGCGATCACCGTAAAGTTTCAGGACGTGCACGGCACGCCGCACACGCTCGTCTGCGACGGGATGTTCGCGCGCTGCATCCAACACGAAAACGATCACCTGAACGGCGTCCTCTTTATCGATCGCATGGAGAAAAAAGTCCGCACCGGCATCGACCGCGCGGTCAAAGATCTCGCAAAAGCCACGAAGGAAAAAGCGCCCCAGCCCGCCAAAAAATAATCGCATGAGCCAAAAATCCGACGGCATGAACTACGCCCCCCAAGGCAAACCGAACCCCGTCGTGAAGTCCGGCGAGTTCCCCTTCGCCGCCGCGTTTTTGGAGCACGGCCACATCTACGGCCAGTGCAACGGCCTCATCGAGGCCGGCGCCGATTTGAAATGGGTCTACGACAGCGACGCCAAGAAGGTGGACGCGTTTCGCGCCAAGTTCCCTCACGTCAAAGTCGCCCGCTCCTTCGACGAAATCCTTGCCGATCCCGCCATCAAACTCGTCACCGCCGCCGCCATTCCCAACGAGCGCGGCGCGATAGGCTGCCGCGTCATGGAAGCCGGCAAAGATTATTTCACCGACAAGGCGCCGTTCACGACGCTCGACCAGCTCCACCGCGCGCAAGTCGTCGCCACCGAGACGAAGCGGAAGTACATGGTTTATTACAGCGAACGACTCCACGTGGAGTCGGCGATGTATGCGACTGACCTCGTGAAAAACGGCGCCATCGGCCGCGTCGTCCAGGTGCTCGGTCTCGGACCGCACCGCCTGAGCAAAGCCTCGCGCCCCGATTGGTTTTTCAAAAAGGCGCAGTACGGCGGCATCCTCTGCGACATCGGCAGCCACCAGTTCGAACAGTTTCTCACCTTCTCCGGCGCGACCGATGCCGTCGTGACACAGGCCGCCGTCGCCAACTACGCCAATCACGACACGCCCGAATTCGAGGACTTCGGCGAAGCCTCGCTCACGGGAAACAACGGAAGCTCCAACTACATCCGCGTCGACTGGTTCACGCCCGACGGCCTGAGCACCTGGGGCGACGGACGTACCGTGATTCTGGGTAC
>CAMLSH010000090.1 GCA_946482625.1 uncultured Opitutaceae bacterium | reverse complement strand
GACGGGAAGATCGGAGCATGGGCGGAGCCCGGCCGACTTGTCAGGCACGGAAATGAAAGGGCGGCCGATTTGGCTGCGTCTGAAGACCGGCGAAGGGGATTATTTTTCTTCGAGCCTCGACCGGGCGTGTCGGCCAATGCGGTTACGTGGGCGACGCCCATTGTCGCATGACTTGCTCTGAGCGCGGGCGAAGGCTTTATCGGGCGAAGTGACGATCCCGTCTCCTTTGCCCCTTGCCACCGACGCTGACCAACCGGGTTTCGCGACACACCCCGCGTCTTGGTATTATCTCGGTACGGTTCTAGAACTCGTGGAGAAGCCGCTCCGTCTCGATCTTCCGGGCGGTCATTCCTACGTGGGATTCCGCACGAAGAGCGGGAAGCTCGCGGTGCTCAACGCGCGTTGCGCACACATGGGCGCGGACCTGGCTGCGGGATGTGTCGTCGGCGAACGGCTGGCCTGTCCGTTGCATGGGTGGGAATACAGCCGGGAGGGAAATTGCGAGCATGTGCCGGTGTCCGCCGATATCCCCGCGTTTGCCCGGCAGGTCAGCTTTCCCGTGGAGGAACGCGGTGGGCACGTTTTCTTTTTTAACCGGCCGCAAGCGCGTTATCCGTTACCGTTCTTTGACGGCGCGCAACCTGACGCGCTGCTGGCTGCGCCGCGTTTTGAGTTTGTGGTCGATGCCCCTTGGTATCTGGTCAGCGCCAATGGATTCGATCTGCAACACTTCCGCTGCGCTCACGATCGCACGTTGATCGGCGACCCGGTGCTGAGCGTATTGCATCCGTTTGCGTGGCGGCTGACCGCGAGTTTTCTCGTCACGGGCAGCTCTTGGATGGATCGGGTCACGCGCTGGCTTTCCGGGCCGAAGGTCGAAATGACGGTGACCAATTGGTGCGGGAATCTGGTTTTGGTGGCGGCGCGGTTTCGCCGGACGACGACTTACGGGCTCGTCAGCTTTATCCCCCTCGAAGGAAATCGGACGTGGGTGCGCGACATCGTTTGGATTCCGCGTCGCCGACTATGGCCACTGCGCTCGATCTTGGATCCGCTCGATGCGTGTATCCGCCGGCTCTTTATCCGGGAATTTGTCAGGTCCGACGTCGAGCGGTCGGCGGGCATTCGCTTCAATTCTCATCGCATGATTGAGGCTGACAAAGTGCTGGTGGACTACCTCGCTTGGCTGCGACGCGTTCAGCACTGAACCAATTGCGGGAAAATCTTATGAGAAAACTATTCCTTTGGTTAATCATCGGGCAGGCCACGTTGGCCTTTGGACAGAACACGACACCCGCTCCCGCAACCTTGGACGCGGATGCGGCGATCACCCGGTTGCGCGAAGGGCTCGTCGATAGTTTCCAAAAAGGAGATATCGACCGATTGATCTCTCATCTGGATACAGACGTTGTTGCCACGTGGCAAAACGGCGAAGTCAGCCGCGGTCACGAAGCGGTGCGGGCGTACTACAATAAAATGATGACGGGCGAGGATCGCATCGTCCGTGAGGTCAAGGCCGAGCCGGAAGTGCTCGGGCGCCATGTGTATGGCGACACCGCGGTCTCTTGGGGAAATCTGCACGATCATTTCGTCCTGATGGATGGCAGCGAACTGCCGATGGGCACGCTCTTCACCATCACGGTGGCCCGTCGCGGCGATCGCTGGCTCGTCACCGGTTATCACGCCTCGGTGAATGCATTCGCCAACCCCGTACTCAAACTTGCAGTACGCAAGACAGCGACCTGGGCCGGCGCGGGCGGCGTGCTGGCAGGACTGCTCGCGGGGTTCATCGTGGCGCGGGCGCTGAGACGCAAATCCATACCCACCGGGTGAAATCGGCTGTTCGCGAAAACGTTTCCCCTGAGGACGCGGCCTGGCTGGACCGGGCCGCCGCCTGGCGCGATGACATCGGCTTCAAGGATCTGGCAGCGGGACGGCTTGCCGCAATTGCGCATGCCGAAGGAATCGAGTTTGCCACGGCGCTGTTATATGACCGGGCGTTACGCGATCCGGCGAACGCCGCGTTTCAGCGAAGAATCCTCGAGGCCGACGCACAGCGCTCGCTTCGTCCCGATATTATCGGCGTGGTGCCCGGTGCGTTTCACGGACAACACAAACATACGGGAGCCGACGGCTTAAAAATCGCCGAGACTGTGAGCGGTCTCGCTCCCCGGATTGAAATCATTCCCGTGCGCAGCTTCGGGCCGCTGGAGGAAAACGCGCGAGGCATTCTCGACTGGCTGGAAGCCAGGCGCGGACAACGAATCGTCCTGACGAGTTTGAGCAAAGGCAGCGCCGACGTGAAATGCGCGCTGGCGTCACCGCGTGCGGCGGCAGCGTTTACGAGTGTGGTGAGCTGGGTGAGTTTCAGCGGTATCGTGCAAGGCACGCCGCTCGTCGCGTGGCTGCGCGCGCGTCCACTGCGCTCCAGCGCCTTTGGCCTGTTGCTCCGTTTGCAAGGTCACCGATCCGCCGTGATCGACGAATTGCGCCGCGGCGAAGACGCCCCGCTATGGTCCTGGCCCGCGCCACCTCCGCATCTGCGGATCGTGCATGTGAACGCCTGCCCGCTGCGCCATCATCTCCGGCACCGTTGGGCGCCGCGCGGCTATGAACGCGTTTTGCCGCTCGGTCCGAACGACGGAGGCGGCATCCTGCTCGGGGATCTCGCTCAGCTGCCGGGAGTCGTGTGTCCGATCTGGGGAGCCGATCACTACCTGCAACCGTCGTGGGATGTGACGCCGGTTTTGCGTGCGGTTGTCGTCGCTGCGCTCGCTCCGGAGTGGGCGTCGCGCCACGCGAACCAGTCAGCCGCTCCGCCGAGAGCTGCTCCCGCGAGTAAATCCACCGCGTAGTGCTGTCGCGTCGCGATGGTCGCGTAGAGAATGAGGGCTCCCCAGACGAAGCCACCCGAGGTCACCAAGGAGGGCAGCGCTCCGCCCGCCATGCGTTTCGCCAGAGCGGCCATGTACACGAGAAACGCGGCATGCAGCGAGGGGAAGGCGTTGAGATGGCCGTCGTACCCAAGAATCCACGTCATCGCTCCGCTATCGGTAATTGTCTCCGGCCGCGGCGAGGCGACGGGAAAGAAAAAGAAGATTGAAAAACTAACCATGCTCATGACCACGAGCCCCACGGCGTAACGTCGTACGGCCTGCCGGGTCGCGAGAAACCAGGGCAGGGTGCCGGTGAAGAGAAACTGTGACAGGTAGATCCAGCCCCACGGCTCGGGCTGAAAGGGAATAACGCGGTCCAGCCAGGTAAGCGGCAGTGTGCGGACGGGGAAAAACGCGTGCCGGCCCAGAAAGGAATAGAATGACCAGAAGAACGCGTTGAGCCCTGCGGTCAGAACGAGCTTGAGCCTCCAGTGCGCTAAGAAGCGGGCCAGCACGTCAGGGAATGATTTTTCCCGCGTGCTTGTTTTCCACGCGGTCAGGTGCCGGGCGCGGTCCGCGCCACATCTTCAAATACGCCGTCAGCAAAAATCCTCGTCGCGTGTCGCCTTCGGCATCCGTGTGCGGCAGATAAATCCATGGCACAGCGGGATGCTGGTGATGGGTGAGGTGCCAGTTGTGATTCAGCCAGAAAAGATCCAGCGGCCCCCAGATCCAGAGATTGCGCGCGCCGCGAGTCACGTGCCGCTCGGTGCCGTAGTGATGCACGTATTGCATCGCCGACCACATAAAGCCAAAGCCGGCGTACATCACGAGGTAGTTGATCACCGGAATTCCGAGCCCCCAGACGAGCCCGATATGCAGCGCGATCGCTGCTGCGCACTCCAGCCGAATGACCTCCCGGTAGGCGGGATTAAGCGACTCCATGAATGCCGTGGATGCCTGGTCTACGTGCCAGTATTTTTTGTCTTCCCGGAAGGGCAGCACGAGGAACACGATGTTGCTCAAGATCACCACCACCCAGTACAGGCCCGTCAAAATCCCATAGAGCACGAGAATTTTCCAGAGCTTGTGATCGCCTTCGAAATAGAAATCGAAGGCTTCATCGTCCGAGCGGTTGCGCAGATGATGGCCGAGATGGCCTTGGCGGATCAGGTGAAACGGAGCGGGGAAAAATAGAGCCATCGCGCTCCCGGCGAACTCATTCCATCTCCGGTTGGAGAACAGCATCCCGTGCTCCGCCTCGTGAATGATCGAATAAACCGAGTTCATCACGGCACCGAACGCCATGGCGAGCAGCCCGAGAGCCCACCAACTGGTCACCTGCGCCGACGCCCAGACGCAGGCCGCGATCGCGAGCAACTGGATACAGATGATCGCGAGGTTCAGCCGGTCGGGAATCCGAGCGGTCTTCGAGGGCGCGGGAGTCGGCTCTGTTTCCACGCCGCCGAGTCCAACGAATCGGCGGCGGAGAATCAACTTGTGCGTGATGACCGGCGCTCGCATATCCAACGGCCAGTGGAAGCCTCCTCGTCGAGATATTCTCCTTCGCGGCGCATGCGGGTGGCGCTGGTCTCTCCCAAAGGCCCGCTCTACCGCCATCGGGGAGGCATCTGGAAAAAATCGCTGCGGTATCAACCGTTGACGTTAACCACGCTCGCCGCGCTCATCCCGGCCGATCTTCCGGTCGACGTTCAGCTGATCGACGAGGGCATTGCCGACGTTCCGCTCGATCTCGATGTCGATCTCGTCGGACTCACGGTGATCACCGGAACCGCCATGCGCGCGTATGAACTGGCCGCTCACTTTCGCCGTAGAGGCATTGCGGTGATTCTCGGCGGACCGCACATCACACTCATCCCAGAGGACGCGCAGCCTCATGCCGACGCGATCGTCGTCGGCTACGCGGAAGACACCTGGCCGCAGCTCCTGCGCGATTTTGCGGCGGGCGCGATGCAGCCGCGATACAACCAAGCGCCGGGCCTCGAAATCGGCGGACGGCCCTTTCCCCGCCGCGACCTGCTGCCCAGTTCGCATTTCCTGACCAACAACGTTTTCGAGGCGACGCGCGGCTGCGTGCATAGCTGCGATTTTTGCGTCGTACCCACGGCGTGGGGACGTAAACCGTTTCAAAAACCGGTCGCCGAGGTGATCGCGGACATCCGCCAGCACGGTGCGCGGAAGCTCATCTTCATCGACCTGAATCTCATCGCCCACCGCGGCTACGCGCTTGAGCTCTTCAAGGCGTTGATCCCGCTGAAAGTGCAGTGGTACGGCCTCGCCACGGTGTTGCTCGCCGACGATCCCGAACTGCTCGAACTGTGCGGGCGCAGTGGCTGCCGCGGCTTGCTGATGGGCCTTGAGTCCATCTCGAAAGCGAACCTGCGGCAAAACCACAAAGGCTTCAACTCGCCCGAGAACTACGGGCGCGTCGTCGAGCGTCTGCACGCGCACGGCATCGCGTTGCAGGGCTGCTTCGTCTTCGGTCTCGATGAGGACGAGCCAGACGTTTTTCTGAAGACTGCTGAGTTCGCCGTCGCAGCTCGCATCGATCTGCCTCGTTTCGCTGTGGTCACTCCGTTTCCCAACACTCCGCTCTATAACCGGCTGGTCGCCGAGGACCGCATCCTCACCCGAAACTGGGAGCTCTATGACGCGCAACACGTGGTGTTCCGTCCGGCGAAAATGAGCGTCCGCCAGCTTCAGGACGGCGTCGAAGCAGCTTGGAAACATGCCTACAGTTTTCGTTCGATCGCCCGCCGTATCCGCTATTCACCTGCGCCGTGGCCGGTGAAGCTGGGGACCAATCTCGGCTACCGCTTCTACGCGCACAACCTGAGTCGCTTCTACAATTGCGACTGGATCATCGGCCGCGCACCGGCGTTTCCGAGAGCAGTCCTTTCGCCGTCCTCTCAACCGGAACCCGAGCCCGCTACCTCGGACAAAGCATGAGGGTAACGCTGATCCATCCCTGTATCGGTCGTCATCGCGGCGACCGAAATTACATCCGCACCTGGCAGATGGAACCGTTGCCCGCCGCCACGTTGGCCGGACTCACACCGAAGGATATCGAGGTGCGGTTCTACGACGATCGCATGGAGCTTGTTCCTTTCGACGAAGCGACCGATCTGGTCGCGATCAGCGTCGAAACCTACACGGCCAAACGCGCCTACCAGATCGCGTCTGAATATCGGAAGCGTGGTGTACCGGTCGTCATGGGCGGCTTTCACGCATCGCTCTGTCCCGACGAAGTGGCGCGCTACGCGGAGGCGGTTGTTTGCGGAGAAGCGGAAGTGCTCTGGCCCCGCGTGCTCGACGATGCGCGACACGGGAAGCTGGAAAAATTCTACCGGCAGACGGGTCGGCCTTCGCTCGTCGGTCTCCGTCCAGACCGCTCCATTTTTCGCGGCAAACGGTATCTGCCAGTCGGCCTCGTCGAGGCGGGGCGTGGTTGCCATTTCAAATGTGAGTTCTGCGCGGTGCAGACAGTGTTCGAGTCGAGTCAGACGCGGCGGCCCTACGACGAAATCCTCGCGGAGCTCATACCGCTCAAACGGGAGAAGAAACTCTTTTTCTTTGTCGACGATAACATCACCTCGAACCTCGCGCAGGCGAAGGAGTTCTTCCGCGCGCTGATTCCGCTCAAAATCCGCTGGGTGAGTCAGTCGAGCATCAATGCCGCGCACGACGATGAGTTTCTCGAACTGCTCGTGCGTAGCGGCTGTCAGGGCGTGTTGATTGGTTTCGAAAGTCTCAACCCGGCCAATCTCCAGGCGATGAACAAGACGTTCAACACCGCTCGCGGCGGGTTCGAGCGAGCGCTGGCGAATCTCCGAAAGCACCGTATCCGAGTTTATGGCACGTTCATCTTCGGCTACGACGGCGACACTCCGGAAAGTTTCGCGCCGACTGTCGCCTTCGCCCGGGAGCACGCGCTCTACATCGCTGCGTTCAACCACCTCACGCCGTTCCCCGGAACACCGCTCTACAAACGCCTGGAGGCGGAGGGCCGCCTGCTCTACGAGGCGTGGTGGCTCGATGAGCGCTACAGCTACAACCGCATTCCTTTTCAGCCGCGCGGCATGGAGCCGGAAGTTTTGCGGCGCAACTGCCTCGCGGCGCGGCGCGAGTTTTATTCGTGGCCCAGCATCGTCCAGCGCGGCTTCGACAGCGTGAATCGCAGCAACGCGTTTATGTGGCGCAATTTTTATCTGATCAACGCCATGCACCGGAATGACGTGAGTCAGCGCGATCACTATCCCTTGGGGGACGAGTCATGGCAGGGCGCCTTGCTCCAAGCGAACTGAGCACGCCCACCCCAGAACGTGGAGGCGAGCTGCGCATCGTGGTGGCTGGACCATCCGACGATTTTGCGATCCGGAAACTGCTGCGCGAAAATCCGACGCCGGGCGCGATCAGCCTGACGTTTGAGCGCGAGCCCGGCTACTTTCTCGGCACGAATGTCGCTGGAGCAAACGATGAGACCGTCCTGGTCTTTGATGGAGACTCGCTCGCATGTATGGGGCGCTCTTCGACCCGTTTGCGGATGATCGACGGCGAACAAAAACGCGTCAGCTACCTCGGGGAATTGCGCCTCGATGTTTCTGCTCAGGGACGTTTTGGGGTCTTGCGGCGCGGGTACGACTTCTTCCATCAACTCCATCAGCAGGCACCGTCGGATTTTTATTTCACAAGCATCTCCGCGGACAACCAACGCGCGCGTCGTCTTCTGGAGAGCGGACGCCGTGGACTTCCGGCGTATTCGTTTCTCACGGACTTCGTGACACTTCTTATCCCGGTTCCCCGTCGGCCGCCTGCTGGCAAACGCCACTGCGAGCCGGCGACTGCAAGCCACGTTGCTGAGCTGGTTACTTTTTTAAGCAAGCACGCGGCGCGGCACCAACTCGCTTCGATATGGACGGAGCAACAAGTGATCGATCTGGCCCAACACGGGTTGCCGTTGGAAAAATTCCAGTTGGTTTATGATCAAGGTCGCCTCGTCGCTTGCGGTGCTGTCTGGGATCAGCGCGGTTTCCGGCAAACGGTGATTCGCGGTTATTCCCCGGCGGTCGCCCGTGCCCGACCGCTGATGAATATCGCGGCACGACTGTTCGGCACCGTACGGCTGCCGCTGGTCGGAGAGACGATCGGCCAGGCGTTCCTCTCTCCACTTGCAGTCGAGGCCGGATGGGAGGAAATGCTGGCTGACTTTATCCGCTCATTTTTTCCATCCGCAGCTCGTGTTGGTCTGGAGTTTCTCACCATCGGTCTGCCGGCAAACGCGCCGCAGCTCGCGTCGCTTACGCGATCTTTTCGCTGCCGCGTTTATCGCAGCCGGCTCTATCGCGTGAGCTGGCCCGGTGATGGCCCAGGCATGTCTCTGAAAACTGACTCTCTCTTTTTGCCCGAGGTTTCCCTGCTATGAATGCGACGCTTTCACCAGAAACCACCGACGCCCGGCCGCGCAGCGAACTCACCTCTGAGCAGCGGGATGAAATGTTCGCGCTCCTTGATCGCTACTTTGCGGGAGTGTCCCGTGAGCAATTCGACCGCGATCTCGCGGAAAAAAACTGGGTGATTCATCTGCGCAGGGAGGGACGGTTGGTCGGTTTTTCCACGTTGCTTACGCGCGAGATGCGCTTCGATGGGCGGCCACTTCTGGCCATTTATTCGGGCGATACCATTGTCGCCCCTGAGGCATGGGGTACGCCTGGGCTGGCTCGTGCATGGATCGCGATCGTGAACCGGCTTCGCGCCGGATTTCCCTCGTGGCCGTGTTACTGGTTGCTCCTCACCTCCGGGTTCAGGACTTACCGTTTTCTGCCGGTGTTTTGGCGGGAATTTTTTCCGCGCGCGAGTTGCGCAACTCCCGGCGCACGTCAGCGCCTGCTGGATCACCTCGCCCGCGAGCAGTATGGAGAAAGCTATGACGCGGCGGCAGGGTTGGTCCGCTTTGAACGCCCCCAGCAGTTACGCGGGCCGCTCGCGGAGGTTCCCACCGGACGTGAGGCCAATGCGGATGTCGCGTTCTTTCTCGCGCGAAATCCCGGCCACGTATCGGGCGACGAACTCGTTTGTTTAACCGAGATCAGTGAAGCCAATCTCACGCCCGCAGGTAAACGCATGGTGGCGTTGTCCACGTCATGAATTTCTTGGCGACTGCCGCGAATCTCGGCTGGCTGGCGTCCAGCCTTCCGGCCGCTTGGAAGTTCGATCGCGCGCTGCATCGTGCCGAAGAGACGCAATGGCGACTCCTGCGCGATCAGCTGGAGCGAAATGTCGGGAGTGCTTTTGGACGCGAGCGCGGTTTCCGCGATATTCGCAGTTATGCTGATTTCACGAAACAAGTGCCGCTGACAGGCTACGACGAAATTGAGCCTTGGATAAAACGTATCCAAGCGGGGGAGCGCTCCGTGCTCACAACTGAGCCCGTCACACATTTGCTGCCAACCAGCGGTTCTTCTGGCGCGCGAAAATTGATTCCGTTCACGGCGGGATTGCAGCGGGAATTAAACGCGGCGATTGCGCCTTGGATCACGGATCTTGGCCGCCGATATCCCTCGATCACGCGGGGGCCTGCGTATTGGTCGGTTACGCCGCTGCTTCGAGACGATCAAAATACTCCCTCAGTCGTTCCGATCGGTTTCGACGACGACAGTCGTTATCTGGGTGGCTTTCGTCGGCAACTCGTCGAGGCCGTCATGGCGGCGCCAGGAGCTTTGCGCGATGTGAGGGACCTGAAGGCGTTTCGTTATCTGCTCCTACTTTGTCTCCTCAGGCAACCCGGTCTTCGTCTGATCTCGGTCTGGCATCCATCGTTCTTATCCCTGCTTCTCGATGAGTTGCCCCACTGCTGGTCGGACCTGCTTGCCGACATCCGGTGCGGAACCTGTCGTGTCGAAGGACGCGATGTTCCGGCGTCGCTTCGAGCGACTCTGCGACTCCGTCCGTTGCCAAAACGCGCCGCGCAACTGGATGCGGTGGATCCTCGAAATCCGGTTTCGCTTTGGCCGCAGTTGAGTGTGATCAGCTGCTGGTGCGACGCGCATGCCCGGTTGCCAGCCGACGAGTTGAGCCGGCGCTTTCCCGGTGTCGCCATCCAGTCTAAGGGGCTGCTCGCGACCGAGGCGTTTGTGACGATTCCTTATTCGGGCGCTCATCCCGTGGCGATTCGGTCACACTTTTTCGAGTTTATCGACGCGTCCGGATGTGTCCTGCCGGCCCATGCGCTTCGAGACGGACAGATCTACGAAGTGGTGGTGACGACGAGCGGAGGACTGTGGCGTTATCGCCTGGGCGATCGCGTGGAGGTATCCGGTTTCCTCGGTCAGACCCCGACGCTCAGATTTCTGGGACGCACCGGCCGGGTGTCGGATCTCTGCGGTGAAAAACTTTCCGAGACATTCGTGTC
>CAMLSH010000089.1 GCA_946482625.1 uncultured Opitutaceae bacterium | reverse complement strand
ACCTCGCGCGCGTAATCGATGGTCGCGAGTTCCGAGAACGAACGCAGCGAACGGCCCGGCGGCTGAAAAGGAATATCTCCACGCTCATAATCCTCTGGTCGCGGCGCCGCCACCGACGACGGCGCGTGCTCTTTCTTCATCCACCCAAGCAGCGCATCCGCCAGCTTCTCGGCGTCCGGCTGCGACAGTTCCCAAGACTTGAATACGTTGACCAACGTCTGCGCATCGACCGTCGGCAGGGAAATCTTCCCGCTCTCGTCCTCGAAACTCACCGACACTTCGCGCCCCGCGCCGGGCTCGTAACCGGCAAACTCGAGCGGCTCCCCCCAGCCTTCCGCCGGACTGCGAAGATTGCCCAGCACCGAGCGAAAATCCTCCAGCACCGCCACCGTCGTCTCCAGCGCCGAGTACGCCTCGGTCCGCAACCGCGCATCCGTGATCACCCGCGATTCCGCGATCAGGTCGGTGCTCGCCTTCTCCAGAAACAGCGTCAGCGCCGCCACCGCGAACATCATTGTCACCAGCACGATCACGAGCACCGATCCCTTTCGAGGGTGGAACGCGCACTCCGAGCGCGTTGTTCGTCTGAGCATATCGTCAAACGACAAATCCCCTTGGCCATGGGTACGCCCGGCGCCTGACACACCGCCGTCAGCGATCACTCCACAAAAAAAATGCCGTGCGTTCTTCATCACAACATCGGCATCCCCTGTCCAACCGTGGGCAGCCCGATCACCGAATCGATCGTGCGGCCGCTATACGTAAATTTGAGCCGGATACGCTGCGGAACCACCATTTGCCCCGAGGCGTTTTTTCGCAGCGCACGCTCGTTCTTCCAGTTCTTAAAATCCGCGTCGTAGTAGTCGTAACTCATCTCCGTCACGAGCGGCGTGATCACCGTCTCGCGCGGCGCGTCCTCCTTGAAATTTTTCTCCAGCCGCGAATGCCACAGCAGATAAAGTCCCTCGCGGTCGCGCACCGCCAACGCGCAAACCACGTCCGGCAGCGGGCGTTCCGGCCACGTCAAAAGCCGGCTGCCCTCCGGCAGCTCGAAGCTCAGAAAATTATCCGTCATGCCGGTTTGCGGGCGAATCTCCTGCACCGAAATCCCCTGCTCCGTCACGCTCGCAAACGGTGGCAGCGCGGCCGTGCTCAGCTCGCGTTCGAGGAAGCGCGTCACGTTGCGGACATGCAGCTCGAACAAACGCAGGTCCGTGTTGCGCCCCCACAGTTCGCCCATGGAAAACACAAACGTGTTCATCGCCACCAGCACCAGCGCGACGATCGCAAGCGAAACCAAAATCTCCAGCAACGTAAACGCGCGCCGCGCCCCCCGTCGTAGCGGCGAGCGCGCAGTGAGCCGTTCTTCCTTCGGCTCAAAATCATGGTCGCACGTCTTCATCACCGGTTGTTCGCCAGCCCCTGCTGGATTTTCTCGATGCGCAGTTTCGCGTCCGCGCGCAGCTTGTCGCGATCCGCCGGCTCCGACCACGTGGGCCTCAGCAGCCGGAAAACTTCCTCCACCGTCTCACCCTTCGGGATATCGGGACCGGAAATCTCGCAGATAAACGTCACCTGAAAAAGATCGGCCGTCGCCGTCGGATCGATGATCGCCCGCCACTTCACACGGCGCCCATTACCGCCGTCAAACTCCGCGCCCTGCTCCGCCAGATCGCGCTCCGCCTCGGCGAGCAACGCCACCCGCGCGAACCGCACGTCGTCATCACGCATCACGGAACGCGCCGCGATTTCGTACGCATTCAAAATATTGATATACGTGGCCCCCAGCACCACCGCCATCAGCACAAAAATCGCCAGCGCCACCAGCACCTCGACCAGTGAGAACCCGCCTCTGCCCCGAACGCCTGCGCGCAACGCCGTCATGTCCCGCCCTCCGTTTTCGGCAGTACCTGCGCGCAGGTCCACGGATCGATCGCGAGGCTGCGCGTATTGCCCCCGCCGGTCCGGAGCTGCACCCGGAACGGCGTGCAGGTGCCGTCGCCATAAAATGTCACCGCCGGCATCGTCTGCGTCTCCACGAGTTCACCGCCGACGAGGATCGCGGAGCGGGTTTTTTGCAGCGAAAGAAACTCCACCTTCACCTCGTCGATCGCGTCAAACGGCACACGCTGCTCCGCTCCATCGAGCGTGAGTACGAGCGCCGCCGTTTCGTCTTTTTTTCCCAGCGCAAACGTCATTTGCACGTTCCGCCCCGCGAGCAGCGCCTGCTTCCGCGCCTCGCCGACCGCCTGCCAGAAAACATCCTCCGCCGTCTGCGCCTTGCCCGTCGTCAGCCCGCCCGCCGCCGAGATAAACAAGCCCGCCAGCAAGCCGAGCAGCGCGAGCACGAGCAGGATTTCCAGCAGCGTGAAGCCAGCCCGGCGCCCGCGAAAAAGGATCGATGCAGCGTTCACGCGAACCGGAGCTCCCGCCCCGAAAACCGCTCGTTATTTAGCGGCCTCGGACGAAGTAGCCCAATTGCCGATGTCGTCCGCCGTGCCGTCCTGCTTGTCCGGACCTTTCGACCAAAGATCGTAACTGTTTTTGTTTTTCACGCCCGGGAAACGGTACTGATAAGGCTCTTTCCACGGATCGAGCGGCATCACGCCATCCACTTCCAAATAAGGTCCTTTCCACTGGCCCGCCTTGCCCGCCGGCGGCGTGATCAACGCCTGTAAGCCTTCTGCCGTCGAGGGATACGAGCCCATGGACATGCTGTAGGTTTTGAGAGGCACTTTCAGTGTCTGTTTAACGAACAAATCCGCCGTCTTATCGTTGGCCGTGCCCATGACGGTATCCAGATTCGTGATCGCCAGCGTCGCCAGCAGACCGAGGATCGCCAAAACGACGAGGATTTCGAGGAGGGTGAACGCGCGACGGGACTGCTGCACGCCGCGACGGAAAGAAGCGCTGAAACGAGGGGTCATGGTGGTAAAAGATAAACGCCGCCGCTCAGGGTTTGTCGAGTACGCGGACGGCACAATCCAATGACGGCACTCCCTAACGGAGGTTTCACCAAAGTTACTCCCCGTCGGGCCCATGCTCGCGGGACACCTCTGCCGCGTCCCGCCAGCGCCGACATCGCCGTCCATCTCCGAACGTCGCCGCGCAATTCCAACGTAGCCGCGCTTGTTAAAGCGTGGATTCCGTACTCCGCAGGCCTCCGCGCACCTCGCCGCTCACCGATCCCCGCGCACCGCCGGCCCATCGGAAATCGCCACGACGTCCTTCGGATTCACGACGTAATTAAACCCACGCCCGACCTCGACGATCAAAAGGCCGCCCGCGTCCTTCAGCCCGCGTACATCTTCGATCACATAGGAAACATTTTCCCGCTGCATCGTGAGCGTGAACGGCGGCCGCACCAGCGACCCGAAAGCCTGCACATACGCGCGAGCCAGCACCTTGTTTTCCGACTCCACGATAATCGTCTGGTCGCTACCGACCACGGACCCGTTCGCACGATTCTGGGCAAAAACGCCGGTGACGGCGGACACCAACAGCAATGAACCGACAATCAGTTTGGTTTTCATCAAAGAAAGATTAGCACCCGCTCAGACCCCACCTCCACCCAAAAGCTCCCACCTGGCGCATCACCTCATCCGTTGGAGCCGCGACGCCCCCGTCGCGCATTCCCTCAAGCCCGCTTTCCGGCTAAACGCGCCAGCGCACCGGTCATTGGTCATTGGTCATTGCAGCGCCCCCGCGCCCCGCGCTGCAATCCGCTCGGCGCCACCCCATGCACCGCCTTGAAGCATCGGGAAAAATGATACGGATCGGTAAACCCCACCCGTTGCGCCGCCTCCTTCACCAGCCCGCGCCCATCCACTAAAAACTCCGCCGCCAGATTCATCTTTCGCCTCAACAGATACTGGTAAGGACTGATCCCCTGAAACCGACGGAACAGCCGGCACACGCTCGACACATCCAGCTGCGCTGCCGCCGCCGCCTCTTCGAGCGTCATCAACCGTTCCGCCTGCTCATCCAGGATCGCCTTGCAGCGCAGAAAGTTTTCCCGCGCCGCCTCACCTTCGCCCCGATCACCCCCGCGCGGCGCCGCATCCGCCAGCTTCAGCAGCAACAACTCAAACAACACACCGCAAATCTCCGCCGCCCGCGCCCCCGGCCGCTGCCCTTCGCGCACCAAATCGTCCAGCACGCTGCGCACCTCCCCGTGCGCCGTGAGCGCACTCACCCGGTCGACCGCCAGCCCCGCTCGCGCGAGCCGCTTCAACGCATCGTCGCCCGACAAACACAAAAAATATTTCACCATCGGTCGCGCCGGATCCGTCGCCATTTCCAGCGCCGTCGTCCGTCGGCACACCACGACGCTTCCCGGCCCAATCTCCGTCGTCTTCGCCCCGCCCAATCTCACCCAACCCGCGCCCTCCGTCACAAACTCGACCAGCGCGTACCCAAACGACGCCCGGTCGATCCGGTAATCCGGGTTGCAATGCTCCCGCCCGCCAAACGCCAGCCCGGTTCCGCCGCCGCGTTTCCCACCCGATAAATTGAGAAAAAAATACCGCGGCCCCGAGACCTGCCCCGACAACAACCCCGGCCCCACCGCCACCTCTGAGTTCTTGCCGTGAGCGCTCCGCTCGTGAGAGCGCCGACGTCCCTGCCGGCTCTTCTCCAAGTCGACCGCACCGCTATCCAACGACTCCGCTTTCGCCTCGCCGCGCGGGGAGCGCCGGCCGCTATCCGGCTGACTTTTGCGGCCCACGTTGTCCCTCGCCTTTTTTGCGCTCTGTTTCGTTTCACCCACAGTGATCACCCTGCCCAAAACGCGTTCGCGGCCAAGCGTCAAGTAGCCAAGAATATCCATCCCGCTGCCGTTATTCTCCATTCTCAGGTCTCATCCTCAGTGCTAAAGTCACCGCCCTTCCCTCGCCGCCCGCCCACCAAGAATTTCCAGCCCATCCAACAACACACGCGAGATCGCCCTCCACTGCGGCCGTTGGCCGTCTCCGCCCGGTCGCGAAGGCCATTGGCCGAAGCCGCACCTCGGAAAAACGCCCCATTGGCGTTTTTCCATGAGTGGTCCCTTCCGAATTCCGCTCCCACTCGACCTTCTATTCACCACTCACCCTTCACCCCTCACTCTTCTCCCAACTCTCTCTCCATGAAAAAATCCTCCAAAACGAAAACCGTCCTCCTCATCGCCAGCGGCGATCTCCGCGCCTCGGCCAACCAGACCTGCTGGCCCGCCCAAGAAGCGATGGAGAAAAAACTCGGCGAGGTCGTCTCTTCGCTCGGCTATAAACTCACCCGCGCGCACCCCTACAAACCCGCGCTCAAACACGGCTTCATCGCCTCCCAAAAAGAGGGAATGGAAATCTTCGCCACGCTCGATCCTGAAGCCCCGATCATCGTCGCCGAAGCCGTCTGGCAATATTCCCACCACATTCTCGCCGGCCTCATCTCCCACCGCGGCCCGATCCTCACCGTCGCCAACTGGTCCGGCACCTGGCCCGGCCTCGTCGGCATGTTGAACCTCAACGGCGGCCTCACCAAAGCCGGCGTGAAATACTCCACACTCTGGAGCGAAAACTTCGACGACGCCCTCTTCCTCAACGGCCTCACCAGCTGGCTCAAGACCGGCGTCGCCAAACACAAAACCGCCCACGTCCGCGCACTTTCCAAAGTCACCGTTCCGCCCAAGGCCAAAGCCGTCGCAAAAAAAATCGCCGCCGATCTCCGCCTGAACAAATCCATCATGGGCGTCTTCGACGAAGGCTGCATGGGCATGTACAACGCCATCATCCCCGACGAACTCCTCTTCTCGACCGGCGTCTACAAAGAGCGCCTCTCCCAATCCGCCCTCTACTACGCGACCACGCAGGTCACCGACGCCGAGGCCCAGGAAGTCTTCAACTGGTACAAAAAGAAGGGCTTCAAATTCCACTTCGGCACCAACGAAGAAACCGAGCTCACCGAGCGCCAGGTCCTCCTCCAGTGCAAGATGTACATCGCCGCCGTCCGCATCGCCGACGAGTTCGGCTGCGAGTCCATCGGCATCCAATATCAGCAGGGCCTCAAAGATCTCCTCCCCGCCTCCGACCTCGTCGAGGGCACGCTCAACAACTGCGACCGCCCTCCCGTCAAAGACGCCGACGGCAAAGTCATCCGCGCCGGCCAGGCCATCACCCACTTCAACGAAGTCGACGAATGCGCCGGCCTCGACGGCGTATTCACCAACCGGGTTCATGCCGCCCTCGGCCAGCCCGTCGAAAACACGCTCCACGATCTGCGTTGGGGCGCGTACGACGCCAGCGGAACGACCAAAGACTACGTCTGGGTTTTCCTCATCTCCGGCTCCGCTCCCGCCGCCCACCACATCGGCGGCTGGGCCGGCTCCGACTCGATGCGCCAGCCCGGCATGTACTTCCGCCTCGGCGGCGGCACCCTCCGCGGCGTCGCCAAAGCCGGCGAAATCGTCTGGAGCCGCGTTTTTGTCGAAAACGGCAAACTCAAGATGGACCTCGGCCGCGCGAAAGTCATCGAGCTCCCGCAGGAAGAAACCGAGCGTCGTTGGAAAGAAACTACCGTCCAATGGCCGATCATGCACGCCGTCACCTACGGTGTGAGCCGCGACCAGATGATGGCCCGCCACAAGGCCAACCACATCCAGGTCGCCTACGCCAACAGTGCCAAGGAAGCCGACCTCGCCCTTTACGCGAAGGCCGCCCTCGCCGCCGAACTCGGCCTCGAAGTATCGATCTGCGGCACCAAAGCCAACGGCAACGCCTTCTAAAGAAATCCGAATCGCCAAGACGCGAAGCCGCAAAGTTCAGAGCAAAGAATTCGAACCTCGTCCTTTTTCCGCGTTTCCGCCCTTCAGCACTTCCGCGATAAAAAGACTTCTTCCTTCGCTCACACCTTAGCGCCTTTGCGTCTTCGCGATTCAACAAAGCCACCGCACACCAGCGACCCGTTATCGCACCACACACTTTCACCGCAGAACGTCGCGGACGAGACGAGTTCAGGCCGGCCCTCGGTTTGTTAGCGCTTTCCGAATCCGGTGGCTGACTCAAAGCCCACGACGCCTGCGGTGTTCTATTTTTCCGACAACCTCGCGCCTCCGACCCTTCCGCCACCGTCTTCGTTCTCTTACTACACGCGTTCGTCAACTCCACCCCTCTCCTCCGACATCTGCGCCCTCAGTGTCATCTGTGGTTAAACAATCCTTTTCTAAAACGTAGCGTCTCCCGTCTTCGCGTTTCAAAAAAGCACCGCTCACCAGCACCTGCCGAACTTCGCCTCTACTCTTTGCGTCTTCGCGTCTTTGCGATTCAACCCATCCGCCAATCGCCTCCATGCCCTCTCCCACCAAGCCGACCACCGCCTCCACTCCGACTTCCCCGCTCCCGTCGCTGCTCGCCCTCTCCCACGACCTAGGCCGCGAAGAACGCGCGCTCGCCATCCTCGGCGAAGGCAACACCTCCACCCGCGTCAGCGACTCCACCTTCCTCGTCAAAGCCAGCGGCTCCAACCTCGCCACGCTCGCCCCCGAAAACGTCACCGCCTGCCGCTTCGACAAACTCCTCTCGCTCCTCGACAAAAAATCGCTGCCCGACGCCGCGATCGACGAAGCCCTCCTCGCCTCGCGCGAAGACGCCACCGCCAAAAAACCCTCCGTCGAAGCCATCTTCCACGCCTACCTCCTCACGCTCCCCGGCGTAAACTTCGTCGGCCACACCCACCCCAATTCCGTCAACAGCCTCCTCTGTTCGAAATGGGGAAAAACCTTCGCCACCCGCCGCCTCTTCCCCGACGAAATCGTCTGCTGCGGCGAATCCTCCGTCTTCGTCCCCTACACCGATCCCGGCCTGAAACTCGCGCAAACCATCCGCCGCGAAACCCAAAAATTCCTCAAGCGCACCGGCCAGGCCCCGCGCATCATCCTCCTCGAAAACCATGGCCTCATCGCCCTCGGCGCCAGTCCCAACGGAGTCCTAGCCGCCACCCTCATGGCCGACAAAGCCGCCCGTATCTTCTTAGGCGCTACCGCCGCCAGCGGCGGCAAATCCCCCCAATTCCTGACCCCGTCCCAAGTCGCCCGCATCTCCGGCCGCCCCGACGAACACTACCGCCGCAAGATGCTAAAGCTGTAGTCGCGACTTCACCCCGCGATCCGAGGTGGAGCGTGCCGTCCCCGGCGCGCTTTCCGCTCTGCGCTTACTAGTAGCCGCGCTCCTTAGAGCGTGGCCTCTGAGTAGAGGCCTTAACTCGCTCAGGCACCAAACCACAGTCCGCTTTCCAGGACTCCCCCCAGCTTCACGGACTCGCCTGCTTGTTTCTCAATTCACGAGAGAGAATCGACTGCTCAGTGTCAGCCTTTCGCTTTTCGGCATACGCATTGAGCAAAGATTTCTGCTCCAAAGTAAGATCACCCATCTCGGCCTGAATTGCCTCCCAGTCATAAGTTATGTTGGTCAACGAGCCCCTTGGCGTAGGCGTCTTGGTCTCGATCTTGTTCTTCATGCTGACCTGAACAAGTCGCTCAACCTGATTGGCACTAAAGGGCGCTCCCTGATAAAGCGCCTCCACGAAAAACGCATTCAACGGTTCCCGGACCACTCCATCTTTTCTGAAATTCTTGTAGGTTGCATAGCTTTCTTCGCCCATCACAGCGCGAAGATTTTCCTCTGCGCGCCTTTTAGCATCCGCCTCAAGCTGCAACAGCGATTTGTCCCCAAGCGACATACCCTGCGTGCGCGCTGCAGCCTTAACATCGTTACCAGCTTCCACAATTTCCATCATGGCCTTCTCGAAACGAGCGATCTGCTCTTTTGAATAATTCAGCTTCCGATAGAGAGGCCCGTATACGAACGGAAGATTCGTCTGCGACCACCGATGCATCACTTCGACGTAGCGCGGATCAGCATAGAGAACGTCCCACTGCGCAGCGGCGTTCTGTAAGCTTTGTTCAACCCGCGCATTGGCCACCTGCTTTTGCGCAGCCTCTTTCGCATCCGTCTCTGCCTTGGCTTTTGCGTCAGCCTCTTTTTGCGCCCGCCCCAGTTCGTCTATGCGGAGATTCAATCGCTGCGCATCGCGCGTGAGGCGCGCAATCTCTTCGTCCGCCGCCCTCCGTTCATTCCGTTCGTACACCGCTGTCCCCACCGAGACAGCCGCCACCACACATGCCACCCCCGTCACCAATTTAGTCGTCGTCATAAAAGATAAAATTCCAGTTCCCAATCCGCTCACTCCCGCCACGCCTGCACCCGCAGCGCCCACACTCAACGCAACACCACCCGCCAGCACCGCGCCCGTCACACTCGCCGCCATCCCCACCGGTGCCGCCACCGCCGCATTCCCTGCGAGCAACCCACCCAGCGCCGCCGCCGTGCTCGCCACCCCGCGCTTCTCCAGCAGCTCGCGCAACTTCTCCAGTGCCCGGTTCACCCGCACGCGTGCCGCATCTTCGGATACACGCAACGCCGCTCCGATCTCGCCAAACGCCCGCCCCTCGAAGAACCGCAGCAACACCGCCTCCCGATCCTTCTCTCCCAACTCATCCATCACCGCCTCCAACTCCGGCCGAACCTGCGCCCAAACCTCCGCCTCGCTCCCACTCGCAGATCCGTTCGCGCCCACTCCGACCACGCCACCGTCCGTCCCCAATTCACTCATAACAAAAGCCTCCTGTTCCCGCCGCACGCGTCGCGCTTCGGCCCGCGTCACATTCGCCGCCGCATTCTTCGTCATCACATACAGCCATCCCACCAGAGACACTCCACCGGCAACTCTCTTCTCCAGCTCCGCCGCATCGTGCGCAACCGACGCAAAAACCTCCTGCGCCACCTCCTCCGCCAGCGCCGCATTCCCATTAACCCGCCGCAACGCCGAGCCATACACCAGCCCCAGATGCCGCCGCACCAACTCCGCAAACGCCTCCTCCGCGCCCTCCCGCGCATACCGCCGCAACAACTGAGCATCATCGTCGATCATTCGCTTTCCCATAAAGCACCGCTGGTCCTCAAAACCGAACAAAGAAAATCGCGTCACAGAACTCCTCACGCGTTCAGCCCAACCTCTGACGTCTCGTACTTTCCGACCGCTTCGTCGCCAACAGCGGCAATTGGCCGTCTCGTCTGGCCACGAAAGCTATCGGCCGCAGCCGCATTCCCCCCAAATGCCCCATTTGGGGATCTTCGTTAGCAGTCCCTCTCCTCTGTCCGTCCTCCGCCATCACTTGAGCGTTCAGCGTTAATCGTTGAATGCTGAGCGTTCGCTCGGCCGCCTGGCGGGCCGCGTATATATGATTGACCCCAATCATATGACAAGAAACGCTCAGCCCTCTTTCGACGTC
>CAMLSH010000088.1 GCA_946482625.1 uncultured Opitutaceae bacterium | reverse complement strand
TCGGGGAGACGGACCTGGCGGAGGTCCTTCATGTCGACCGCGAAATTGAAGAACGGCTGGTCGTACTGGTAGACGAAGTTGTCGCGGAGGCGTTTCGCGTCGGAGAGGAGGGAAGTGAGTTCGGGGCGGGTGAAGTGGCCGCGCTGGGCAAGGAAGGCGCCGGCGTTGAAGCCTTTGGTTCGGCCGGCGCGGTCGAGTTCGTCGCGCCACGGGGTGCGTTTGTAGACGTTGTCGAGGTCGTTATCGAACGTCATGAACTGCGCGTTGGAAGCGGTGAAGTCGTCGAAGAGTTTTTCCAGCGGGGCGAGAACGGCGATGTCGATGTCCAGGTAGAGGAAGTCGTCGAACGGCCCGGAGAAGGCGGCGAACTTCCGGAACATGTGATGGCCCATGTGGACCTCGTCCCAGAGCTGGTCGCCGAGGCGGTCGAAGAAGCCGTAGTCGGGGTCTTCGTGCAGCTCGATGTTGTAGCGCTGCATCCACGGGCGGAGTTTTTCGAGCCGGTTATCGTACGGCAGGAGGCGGACGGGGATGTCGGGGCTGTAGTGTCGGAGGCTGCGGAAGAGGCCAATGGCGAACTCAAGGACGACGTCGTTGCCGAGGATGTAGACGCCGCGGGTGCGCGACGTTGGCGCGAGGTCGGAGGCTGGAGGCGAAGGGATGACGGCGTCGGCGGACATGGGCGGCTGGAGGCGAAGGGGCCGGTGCGCGGTTGGAAAGTGGAGCCGGATGCCGACGGGGAGGCCGGCGCTCCTGCGTAGTTATGAGCTGGAGACGAGGAGGGCGGTGGGTTTCGGGCGGGTGCCGCCGAAGCCGCGGTCGGAGACGTTGTCGGCGGCGCTGGTCTGGACCTCCCAGACGGCGGCGTTTGGGACGGAGTCGAGGCAGTTGTGACCGGTGATGACGGCGGCGCTGACGGTGTAGGAGCCGGGTTGGAGCGGCCAGTAGTCGAGGCCGACGCGGACGGTGTGGCGGCCGGCGGGGAGATCCCAGGCGGCGCCGTTGGTGTCGCTGTCGAGCGTGAGGATGCGGGCGCCTTCGAGCGTGTCGAAGCCGAGGCCGATCATGATCTGTTTGGTGGACTCCTTGAGGTCGAAGGTGACCTCGATGTAGCCGGGCGTGGCGTACGCGAGGTGCTTGTTATCGGCGATGCCGATGGAGAGGAGGCGGGCGGTGCGGCCCTGTTTGCCGAAGCGTTCGCGGTCCTCGATGGCGACGGTGTTGGCGGAGAGGGTGTTTCGCGAGGTGTAGTAGTCGATGGCCTCCTCGACGGGGAGGAGGCGGGACGGTTTGCCGCGTTCGAGGAGCACGCACTTCGAGCAGAGGCGGCGGATGGCCGTCATCTGATGGCTGACGAAGAGGATGGTGCGGCCGTGGCCTTGGGAGATGTTTTCCATCTTGCCGAGGCATTTGCGTTGGAAGTCGGAATCGCCGACGGCGAGGACTTCGTCGACGAGGAGGATCTCGGGTTCGAGGTGGGCGGCGACGGCGAAGGCGAGGCGGACGTACATGCCGCTCGAATACCGTTTCACGGGCGTGTCGATGAAGGCGCCGATCTCGGAGAAGGCGACGATCTCGTCGAATTTGCGGGCGATCTCGGCTTTGCGCATGCCGAGGATGGCGCCGTTGAGGAAGACGTTGTCGCGGCCGGAGAGTTCGGGGTGAAAGCCGGTGCCGACCTCGAGGAGGCTGGCAAGGCGGCCGCGGAGGATGATCTCGCCGGTGGTGGGCTCGGTGATGCGCGAGAGGACCTTGAGCAGGGTGGATTTGCCGGCGCCGTTGCGGCCGATGATGCCGACGGCTTCGCCGGGCTGGATCTGGAAGTTGATGTCGCGGAGGGCCCAGAAGTCGCGCTGGGCGATGGCGGCGTCGGTTTCCTTGATGCCGCGGAGGCGGCGGCCGAGACGCTGGAGGTCGTCGCGGAGGGAGGTCATGCCGATCTGACCGAGACGGTATTTTTTGGATACGCCGCTGACTTCGATGATGGGTTTGCTCATGGTGCGGTCCTCAGACGGTGTCGACGAAGGTGCGGGCGGACTTTTGGTAGGAGAACAGGCCGACGGCGAAAATGACGAGGGTGGCGATCGCCGAGGTCAGGTAGCCGGAGGGTGAGATGGTGCCGACGCCGAGGAAAATGGTACGGGTTGTTTCCACGATGGCGGTCATGGGGTTGAGCTCGGCGAGCCAGACGAAGTTCGGATATTTCTCCTCGATCTTGGAAAGGGGGTAGATGATCGGCGTGCCGTACATCCAGAGGGTCACGAGGAAGCCTTGGATCTGTTGTACGTCGCGATACTTGGCGGAGAGCGAGGACAAAACGAGTCCCACGCCCAAGGCGAGGACGGCCATGTGAACGACGATCAGCGGGAAAAGCGCCCAATATGCGGAGGGGACGGCCAAGAGGGTTTCCGGCGCGGCGGTCAACTGATGGTGCGTGTAGAAGCTGAGGAAGGTGATGAGCTGGATCACGAGCGCGAGGAGACTGGAGATCGTGACAGCGAGGGGCGGGATGATGCGGGGGAAATAGACCTTGGCGAAGAGGTGGGTGTTGCCGGCGAGCGAGTTCGCGGTGGAGCCGAGCACGGTGGAGAAGTAGCTCCAGCCTAACATGCCGCTCAGATAGAAGAGCATGGGTGGAACGCCATCGGTGGGGATGCCGACGACTTTTCCGAACACCAAGGTGAAGGCCATGGAGTTGATCACCGGGTTCAGCAGAAACCAGAGCGGGCCGAGGATGGTTTGCTTGTACTTCGAGGTGAAGTCTCGCCGGACAAGCAGCCAGAGCAGGTCGCGGTAGTGTTTGATACCTTCGAGATCGATGTGAAACCAACTGGTATTGGGACGAATGCGGACTTCGAGCTCGGTGGGAGGCTGGGAGGAATTCACTGCGGTCGGCTGGTTGAACGGTGGCGGGAGAGTGGCGGTGCGAGCCTGTTGAAAACGGCGCTGCCGGAAATCACAAAAGGATGTCCGGCAGCGGCGCGGGCCCAAGTGGGCGGGCGGGGGTTATTTGGATTCCGCTTTTTCGCCTTGGTACGACTTGTAGTAGTCGGCTTTGTAGGCGCCGTAGCCGTCGTATCCGTAATTCATGACGGAGGCGTGAGGCATGCAGTTAAGGACGACGCCGAGGATGTTGATGCCGGACTCGTTGAACTTATCGAGCGCCTTGCGGATGACGGCCTTGCGGACGGTCTTGAAGCGGCAGACGTAGATGAGCTCGGAGCAGAAGCGGGAGAGGAGAAGCGCGTCCGGGAAGACGGCGGCGGGCGGCGTGTCGATGATGACGAGGTCGTAGATCTTCGAGAGTTTGTTGAACAAGTCGCAGTGCGCGAGCTGGTCGATGACCTCGGTCGGGTTCTTGATGGCGTCGCCGGCGGGAAGCAGGTCGAGGCCGGGGCTGATCGAGACGATGCCCATTTTCTTGGGATCGACCACGGCATCGGCATTGGAGCCGTTTTCGCGAAGCCACGGAAGTAGACCGACGCCGGCCTGGGTGCCGAAGTAGCGGCGGAGGGTGGGGCGGCGGAAATCGCCGTCGACGAGGAGGGTCTTTTTGCCGTGGGCGGCGAAGACGGCGGCCATGTTGGAGGCGGTGAGACTCTTGCCTTCGCTGGGAATGCTGGAGGTGAAGAGAATGCGCTTCGGGTAGGGAACGATGGAGCGGATTTCGACTTCGCTGAAGACGCCGCGGTAGGCTTCGGAGAGGGCTTCGTCCTTGCCGAGGCGGAAGACGTTGGGGCGCTCAGTTTCGCTGAGGCGTTTCATGGCCTTGATGCCGCCGAGGAGGGTCTGGTTGAGGCCGGATTCGATGTCGGAGCTGGATTTGACGCGGGTATCCAGGAAGCCGAGACCGATGGGGATGCCGATGAACAGGACGAAGGCGATGGCGACCGCCTGCTTGATGACTTCCTTGGGCGTGCCGGTGTCGGGGAAGCTGGGGACGGGGGCCTTGTCGAGGATCTTGATGTTAACGTTGTCGAGCTGCTGGACGATGCTGGTCTCGCTGAGACGGGCGAGGATGCTCTGGTAGTTGGTGTTCTTGATCGAGGCTTCGTCCTCGAGGAACTTGTAGCGGAGGGTGATCTTATCGAGTTCCTGCGCCTGCTTTTCGGCTTCGGCGTAGTCGACGCGCAGACGTTGCTCGTGCTGTTTGGCGAAGTTGAAACGGTTTTTGAGTTCGGCGATGGCGAGTTCGACCGCGGCCTTGTAACCGGCTTCGGCGTCTTCCATGGCGAGCTGGTTTTCGATCATGCGAGGATGATTTTCGAGGTAGCGCTCTTCGAGCTGCCGGCGCATCGCGCGCAGGGAGTCGATGCGGTTTTTCATCTCGGTGACGTTTCCGAAGGAGGCGATCTCGGCGATCTCCATGAGATTGCGGCCGTTCTTTTGGTAGTCCTCGATGGATTCGAGAAGGGTGCGGAGATTGGTCTGACGAAGTTCGGCGTCGGCGAGGGAGCTGCCGAGCATGCCGACCTTTTGTTGGACGACGCCTTTGTTTTCACCGAGGGCGGCCATGTTGTTTTGGGCGCGGAAGTCCTGTTTCTCGCGTTCGATGGCTTCCATCTCGGCGCGTTTTTCGTCGGCCTGGTTGCGGAGGAAGAGGATGGCCGAGCTGGTCTGGGTCATCGCGCGGTCGATGGTGAAATCGATGTATTTGCGCGCGAATTTATTGGCGATGAGCGCGGCGGCCTCGGGGTCGCGGTTCCAGACGGTGATGCGCAGGATGGTGGTGCTGCGCTGGGGTTCGATGCGGATGTTGGGGCGGATGATCTGAGAGAGCGACGGCGGTGGAGCGGTGGGGTTGTCGGGATTGCGATAAGCGCTCTGGATCTGCTCGACCTCCTTCGGGGTGAAGGAGCTTTGCACGGACTCGTAGAAGGTCGTGCTGTACATCTGCTCGATGTGGAGCTGGAGCTGGAGGGCGGAGGAGGTGGTGGTGTCGACGACCTCGGTGATGCCGATGACTTTGTCCTTCTGGGGCTCGAAGAGGAGTTTGACCTCGGTTTTGTAGATGGGCTCAGGCTTGGGCTGGGCGAGGACGAAAGCGGCGGCGACGGCGGCGCCGACGATCAGGCCGATCCACCAGCGCTCCAGGAACATGTTGAGCAGGCTCTTGGGAGAAAGGCCGCCGCCCACGGGCTTGGTCTGGGCGGGCTGGTCGTGGCCGCGTTTGGCGGAGGTGGATTTAGCTGATTTGGACATGGTCAGGCCTGGATAGAGTGTCGGGACTTAGAACAACCGCTCGTCGACGTAGATGCGGTCTCCAGGGTAGATAAGAAAACTTTTCAGGGCGTTCTTCTTGGATGCCAACATGGCTTCGAGATCGACGGAGGTGACCTGCTCGCGGCCGGTTTCGTCTTTGCGGTAGACCTTCACGTCATTGGATTTGGCGTTGGGCACCAAGCCGCCGTAGCGGGTGATGAGTTCGACGATTTCGATGCTGGCGACCTCGCGGGGCATCGGGAAGACGCCTTGGCGGACGCCGCGACCGGTGAGGGTGACCTCGTTGGTGGCGTAGTCGCGGACGGTGATGCTGACGAGGGGGCTTTTGAGGAGTTTCCGTTCGATCAAGAGCTGTTCGATAAAGCTTTCGGCTTCGCGGACGGTTTTGTCGGCGAGGTTCACCTCGTTGACGTACGGCATGCGGATGGCGCCTTTTTTATCGATGCGCTGGGCCGTGGAGATGTCGCTCTCGCCGTGAACGCTGATGGCGATTTCGTCACCGAGCGAGAGGCGGTAGCCGGGGTCGGTCGCCATGATGAGGGGCGCGTTGACCGTGGGTGCGTTGGCGCCGGGCTTGCCGGGAGAGGCGCCTGGGTTGGCGGAGGAAGAGTCTTGGGCGCAGGCGATCGTGCCGGTGAGGGCCGCTGCAAGTGCGAGGGAGCTGAGGAGCGAGGAGCGCATGAGAAGTGGACGGTGAATTAAAACGTGACGGTGACGCTTCCGGTGGCGGTGTGGCGTTCGTAATTGCGAGGGCGAAAGCGGCCAGGCTGGAAGCCCGTGGACGTGTTGTTGTTATCTTGATACGTGTAGCCGAGGCTGGCGCTGAGGTACTTGTTGAAGCCGCGGGTGAGGTCGAGGCCGGCATCGAGGACGTTGTCGGTGCGGTCGACGCCGCGGAAGGAGCTCCAGGTGTAACCGACGTTGCCGGCCAGGTGGGTGGAGCGACCGATCTGCTGGTTGAAGCCACCGCCGACGCGGGTGTTGGCGACGGTGAGATCGTTGACAGCGAGATCCATCGACCGGCTGGCGCGGACATTGAACTTGGTGCGTTCGCGGGCGGCCCACGCGATGCTCATGCTGCCTGCGAGAAATTTTCCGGCGTCGTCATTGATGCCGGCGGTGGCCGACTGGGAGTAAGAGAGCGAGGCCGAGCTGGTGAGCTTGGGAAAGTGTTTGCGCGGCAGGAAGGGGCCTTCGATCGAGGCGCTGACGTAGCTGCTGTTGCTCTTGGTCTGGCCGTTGGTGGTTTCGCCGGAAGAGCGGCGGAGCATACTGTAGCCGTAACTGAGCGAGCCGGTGACCTCGCCGTACAGAGGCCGCGAAAGGCCGAGGCTGAGGTTGTGGGATTGCTGATCGAGGGCGACGCCGACGAAGTTGTCTCCGGAAGAGCTGGTCAGCGTCATTCCGTGGGAGAGGGTGAGCGAACTGCCACGGAGGAAACCCCGGTAGGTAAGGCCGAGCATGTTCGAGAACACCTCTTGGTCGCTGTACAGCTCGCGTTTCGAGTTGGTGTAGCTGAGGGACTCGTTGAGAAGCATGCGGTCGTTGAGGCGGTACTTCAGGGCGAGACTCGTGGACAAGTTTTTCGAGGCGACGCGATCGTTGACGAAAAGATCGACGGTCGTGGCTTCGTTGTACCCGGCGTTGAAGCTGCCTTCCAAGCGGGCGCCGTCGACCGTGGGCAGTTCGACGCCGAAGCTGGCGCGAAGGTCGTCAGAATCGAGGTCCTGATTGGTCTCGTAGCGGTTGAACGCGACGCCGGTGGAGGCGCTGATGGTGCCGCGGCCGGCATTGCGGCTATAGCGCAGCGCCGGGTACAGGGTGTAGATCGTGTCGGGATCGTTATCGACCGTGCCGATAAAGTAGGAGTCGTAGGTGACAGAGCCGGTGGTCTGGAGGAGCAGCGAGCCGCGGGCGATTTCAGCGAAACCAAAACAGGTGGACGCGATGGCCGGGACGAGCAGCAGAGTGGCGCAGAGGGAGGTGCGGTGTGCAGTGATCACGTGATTGCGGCGTTGGTTGGGTTCGGTTGAGAGATGGGACTTTATTGGCCAGACGGCCTAGTGACCGCGATCTTCATTTTGAAAGCAATTGGCGGAAAGGCGTGTAGGGGAATCACTGAACGATGGCGTGGAAAAGGCGGGCAAGTGGTGTGATACCTCATCCAAAAGCATGAGCGGCGTGTTACGGTGGAAGGTCGGAGGAGTGGCCAGAGGCAGGCGTGAGTGAGGGCGCAGAGACGTTGGCGGGCGTGGCCGGTTCCGGGAGAAGCGGGCGAATGGTCAGCGTCCGCCCGTTTCGGTTCATGTGTTTTTCGCGGCGATGGTTTTGGCGAGGGTGTCGGCGAGCGAGGTTTCCTCCGGAAGGGCGGAGGCGCGGTCGAAGCTATTGAGGTAGTTGCGGGCTTCGGCGGTCTGACCTTGTTCGAGGCTGATGGCGGCGCGCAGGAGGTTGAGCTGGGCAGGGCCGGTCTCGCCGATGGCGACGAGTTTTTCGATGACACGCCCGGCATCCGAGGGACGGGACTGTTTGTAGAGGGAGAGCGCGTAGGCCTTTTTGTGGAAGGGCTCTTCCGCGGCGGCGTCGTAGGCTTGTTTGGCGAAGACGTGGGCTTTGGTGAGATTGGTGTTGGTGAGGATGCTGTAGTAGGCGAAGTGGCTCTTGTCTTCGGGCGAGGCGCTATCGCCATCGACGCGGAGGTTGTAGATGCGAGCGAGTTCGGCGGTCTGGCCGTTCTGGCGGTAGTGATCGGCGAGCTGGGTGAAGGCGTTGGTGTCGGCCGGGTCGCGTTGGACGATGCGGTTCAGGATTTCGAGACGTTCGACGGACCAGTTCCAACGCTCGCAGATGTCCTCGAGGACGGCGAGTTGCTCGGGGCGGTTGGCCGTGCTGGTGACCAGACGCCAGGTGGCGAGGAAGTCGGATTCTTTGCCGAGGTTTTTCTGGGCGTAGGCCAACAAGGTCAGGCGGAGGAAATCGTTTTCGCTCCACTTTTCGTTTTTGAGCGTGGTTTCGAGGCCGCGGTAGTCGTCGAGCGCGTAAAGCGAATCGGCGAGGCTGAGCTGGACGGAGTCGCTGCGGTAGGTGGCGGGGAGGGCCTGGAGCCAGCTTTTGCGTTCGATGGAGTTGGCGGTGTTGTTGGTGGCCAGGGTGGCGAGACGGTCGATGGTGGCTTGTTCGCGGCGGGCTTTGGCGACGATGGCCGAGGCGTCCTGATAGAGGCGGCGTTCTTCGGGGAGGAACTGATCGAGTTTGAGGTGGGTGGTGCGTTCGACGCCTTCGTCGATCTGGCCGTTGGCGATCAGGAAGACGCCGTGCAGGAGGGTGCGCTCGGAGGAGGCAAGAGCGCCGAGGCCGAGCGTTTCGAGAATCTGGAGGGCTTCCTGCGGCTTGTTTTGTTTATAGAGGGAGAGCGCGTAGGTCGTGGCGAAATAGGCGTTCTTGGGATTGGAATTATAGTTCTCCCGGGCGTCGGTGTGGGCGCGGTCGAGCGAAGTGCCGAGCAGGAGGCTGGTGTAGGTGTAGTCGTTTTTGGCCTCGCGGTCGCCGGGTGAGTTTTCGTTGATGCGACCGAAGAGGCGGTTGAGCCCGACGGTGTTTTGTTTGGCGCGTTCCCACGCGGCGATCTGCTGGCGGGTGGTTTTGTCGGAGGGATCGATGGAGAATTTTTTCCAGAGCAGCTCGATGCGTTGTTCCTGCCAGCCCCAAGTGGTGGCCCGAGAGAGCAGGGCTTGGATGCGGCGGGGATTGCTGCCGGCTTCGATGACGGCGAGTTTCCACGCTTCGTTGAAGGCGCGGTCGTCGCCGCGCTGGCGGGCGGAATAGGCGAGCAAGGCGTGGCGGGCGTACTCGTTCTCGGTCCACTTGAGCGGGCGGAGGTAGTTATCGAGAAGGGCGTAGTCCTTGAAGGTGAGGAGGGAGGCGGCGTAAGAGAGCTGGACGCCTTCGTCTTCGCGGATCTTGGGGGAAAGCGATTCGAGCCACTGGCGGGCTTCGGCGTTCATGCCGTGGGAGGCCAGGTAGCTGACGAGGAGACTGATTTCCTCGGGCTTTTCGGCGAAGGCGGTTTTGAGGTTTTCCAGGTACGGCGCGAGGCGTTTGGGGGCGGTCTGCCGGTAGGCCTCGGCGATCATCATCTGCGTGGATGGGGGAACGTCGGGTGCGAGGCTGAGGAGGTTGGCGACTTCGAGCGTTTCGTTCTCGTTTTTGGCCTGGATGGCGTCGGCGAGGAGGATGCTGAGGGCGCGGACGCGGAGTGCGGGGTCGTTGGAGAGGCCGCGGATTTCGGCGCGGATGGAGGGCTTGTTGTCGTCGAAGCCGTCCACGAGCCGGATTTGCGCGAGGTCGAGGCGGGCTTTGTTATTGTCGGGCTGCAGCTTCACCAGGCTCATGAGGTAGTACTTGGCCTTGGTCTGGTTGCGCATGACCTGACTGACGCGGGCGGCGAGTTCGTAGAATTCGACGGACTGGGCGGCTTCGGGGCCCATTTTATTGATGGCTTCGAGTGCCTGCGGATAGGCGCCGTACTTAACGGCGACGCGGATGAACTTGAGCTTGTTCTCCAAGGTGGGTTCCACGCCGGCCAGGCCCTGCTGGTAAACGAAGACTTGGGGGGATTCCTGTTTCTCGGTGATCTCGACGGCGAGTTTCCAGGCGTCGACGTTGGCGCGGTTGTATTGAAGGGCCTTGCGGGCAGCGGCGAGGGCGGCGGGGTAGTCGCCTTGGGAGAGGTGTTCGCGAGCGATGCTGTTGGCGCGTTTTTCGCGCCAGGTTTTATAGGCGGGCTTGGCGAAGTAGTAGTAGCCCGCGATGGCGATCGCGACGAGGAAGGCGGCGGACCAGAGAAGGACGATGACGCGGGTGCTGCGTTTTTTGGGGAGGAATTTTAACATCGGGAGAATCGGTTCAGGTCGGTTCAGGACTGCGGGGTGTTAAGAGGACGAAGCAGGTCGGAGAGAGTGCGTTGGACGATGGCTTCGGCTTCGTCGCGTGCGTACGGGCCGGTGAGGGAAATGCCGATCACGCGCTGGCCGAGGTTGCGGTGGCCGCGGAGGACGGAGTCGATGCGCTCGTCGGTGTCGACGAAGCGGTAGCCGAG
>CAMLSH010000087.1 GCA_946482625.1 uncultured Opitutaceae bacterium | reverse complement strand
CATTGGTCATTGGTCATTGGTCATTGGTCATTGGTCATTGGTCATTGGTCATTGGCGCGCTTCCAGCGCGCCAACTTCTCCCTTGCCCCGCCCGCCCCGCTCCTCTTTTTGCTTTCCCGCAACAGGGGTGTCCATCGGCTCCGGTTGCGTTTCAAAACCCAACCATGCCACTCCTTCCTTTCACCAGCCCGCTCATCGCCGACGTCGGTATTTCCCTAGGCGACGAGGGCAAGGGTCGTCTCATCCCCGAAGTCGCTGACGAACTGCGCGGCACCCCCTCCGCCGTCTCCGTCGTCTTCAAAGTCAACGGCGGCGCCAACTCCGGCCACACCGCCGGCGGCATCAAGCTGAACCTGCTCCCTGCCGGCGTCGTCGTGAAAGACGCCCCGCACCTCTGCATCGGCGCCGGTGTCGTCGCCGACCCGCGCAAATTCTGGTGGGAAGCCCTCCCCGTGGAGAAAAAAGGCCACGCCGTCCTATCCCGCCTGCTGATCGACGAACACACCATGTTCTCCGATCTCACCCACCGCCTGCTCGACCTCGCCGGCGAAGACTACCGGGTAAAAATCCTCGCCGAAGAGCCCCGCGGCTCCACCGGCCGCGGCATCACCCCCGCCTTCAGCGAAGAAACCGGCCTCTTCCAGATCTTCTACTCATCCTTCCTCGGCCCGAAGGAACTCTTCGCCCAAAAACTCGCCCAACGCGTCGACCGCGCCGTCCGTACGATCCAGCACGTCTACCGCACCGACGCCACCACCTGGCATGGCTTTTTCGATACGTTAACGACCGCCGAACTCCGCGCCAACGCCGAGGGCATCGAGCTTGGTTGCTTCGACAACTCCGAATTCGATTTCACCCAGTTCCGCGGCCCCGCGCCCTTCACGATCAACCTCGAGCGCCTCATCGAGGTTTACTGGCAGGCCGGCCAGCGCCTCGCGAAAAACATCGGCGAAGTCCGCGAACTCATCCTCCGCGAAGTCCGCGCCGGCCACACCATCATCGGCGAATTCGGCCAGGCCTACTGGCTCGATAAACGCCACGGCTTCACGCCCAACGTCACCGCCTCGCACACCTACACGCCCGAGTTTTTCCAGAGCGCCGGCATCCCCGTGCAGCCCATCCACACCTTCGGCGTCGCCAAAGCCTACGACACCAAGGTCGGCACCCACTGCTTCCTCACGCAGATGGACGACGCCCACCCGCTCGCCATCAAGCTCAAGAAAATCGAGTTCGGCACCAGCACCGGCCGCCAGCGCATGGTCGGCTGGTACGACGCCGTGGAAAAAGGCGACGTACTCCGCTACGGCGGCTACCAGGATCTCATGATCAACAAAGCCGACGCCCTCACGCACAGCGGCGACTGGCAGGGCGAGCTCCTCATCTGCACGCATTACGAAAACGCCGCCGGCAAAAAATATCACCACGTCCCGCGCAACGAAGCCGTCCGCAAAACGCTTCGTCCCGTGTACACGAAACACGCCGGCTGGTCCGAAGACATCTCCCACGTCCGCCACTTCGCCGACCTCCCGAAGAACGCGCAAAGCTACGTCGCCGCCATGGCCCGCGCCACCCTCGAAGTCGCCTACCACGGCGAACCCTGGCCCAAGACCTTGCCCAACCTCCGCTACCTCGGCGTAGGTCCCGAGCCTTCGCAGATCATCAAGGACGTCCCCGCGATGGCGGAGTTGGTGAAGCTGTAATAATTCGAGGCCGATGAAAACCTCTGCCCTCTTATTTATCCTATTCGTTCTGCTCGGCTCTTCCATCTTTGCAGCACAACCGAACATCAACTCAGAACCGGCCAATTGGGCGCTCGTTAAAAACGAAGGTAATCGCCTGTTTCTCGATGGTATATTTTCGGTTACGTTACCCAAGGGCGGTCAGTGGAGGAAAACTGCAACTACAACAGGTCCCACAGGATCACAGGTAAATATTTGGGAATGCACTCCAGCTGATGAAATTGGATCGGGACAGCTCATCATCATGGATGTAGATCTATCAAAAGTTCCAGAGTCAGAACGGGGTGGTTTCATGCCTACATTGGCGAAGGCCTTCAGGCGAACCGGTATTCAAGCTATGGAGCGGAAAGGTTACGCCTTGGAAAAATTTGAAATCGAGGACTTCGACGGAACGTTGCCCCATTCTATCCGCGCCACATCCCGATTCACTCACAACCAGGAAAAACAAATAAATGTGACCTACTTCTTTCCGGCAGGGCGTATCTACATTTTCGGCTATGAGGGCCCCTCCGAAAATGAGCCTTCTTGGTTCATTAACTCCCTCAAAACATTCGAACACAAGTAGAGGGACCCATGTAGTGGCGCCTCTTCGCAGCTTCCTCATTTCTCAAACACGCCACGCAAAAACATTCTCCTCGGATTGGCACGACGCGGGATGCGAACTCGGTTTAAAGAAATAACCCATGAACGGTTCGCCTTCTATACACCAACTCACCCGCGCCGACCTCCCGCTCATGTCGGACCTGCTGACGATGTTCGGCAGAGCCTTCAACGACCCCAACACCTACAGCAGCTCGCGCCCTAGTGCAGCCTATCACCAGAAACTCCTCGCGAGCGACACCTTCATCGCCCTCGGCGCGCTTAAATCCGGCCGCGTCGTGGGCGGCCTCGCCGCCTACGAACTCATCAAGTTCGAACAGGAGCGCAGCGAAATCTACATCTACGATCTCGCCGTCGAAGAAGCTCACCGCCGCCAGGGCATTGCCACCGCGTTGATCGGCGAACTCAAAAGAATCGCCCGCCATCGCGGCGCCTGGGTCATCTACGTCCAGGCCGACTACATCGATCCACCCGCCATCGCGCTGTATTCCAAACTCGGCAACCGCGAAGACGTCCTCCACTTCGACATCCCCGTCGACCGGTAGCCGCGGAAAAAACGCCGCGCGCATGTGGCCGATCGCTGACCACCGGCCTGACGGCGACGGGCTGCCTCGCGATCGTAATTTTTCCCCGACACCGCGGCTGAAAAATTTTCTCCACCATCAGGCGTTTCTCCGATCTCCCATACGGAATTCTTTTACGGAACAGCGCGCGCCTTCCGGACTCCATTTCCGTACCCCGCTTCACGCCATGTTCTACGAAAACGCCAATACCAACTTTTCCCTCGAAGCCAGCCTGCCCACCAGCTCCGCCGAAAGCGAAAGCCGTCACCTGGTCAACCGCCTGCGCCTCGAATTCCGCACCGCCTCCCAACGTCAGATGGAGGACGCTGTCGCCGCCGCGATGAACGCCTTCGATACCTACGTGGGCGAAAAAGTTTTCCAACACGCCCGCGCTACGCTGGAACAACTCCTCACGCCCGCGATGGATCGCCTGCCCGATCAGGCCACTGCGGACAGCGAGCCGCCGTTTCGCGCCGATGTAGCCTGATCGCCCCTGGCCGGCACCACCGACGCATCAACGCGCCGGCCCCGGCGACAAGCGGTACAGACCCGCCCCGTGCCACGGAACGACCGGGGCAAACCGCTCGCTGGCCTCGCTCAGGTCTTTGCGTGCCCAAAGATCGCGTACAGCGACCGGCCCGGCGAAGCCCAGATCCTTCAAGGCAACTTCGACCGGCAGCCCCGGTCGTTCGTGGCCATCGCCCGGTTTGCCGAGGAAAACGCGAAACTCGATTGTTCCTCCCCGCGACGCTTTAACCGCTGCATCGTCGAGCGCGGCGGTCGCACGAAATCGCTCCGCCCCCGCCGGCAACTCATACTCGATCAACGCGGGCGCATGCGCACCGATGCCGCGTGCAACCGGTTTCCCAAGATGAGTCATCGGTCCGCCACCCGGTGCTTTTTCAGTCGAAAGATTGCTCCAAAACGCGTCGGCGCGCCGCCACGTTTGATCGAGCAAACTGCGCTCGCTGCCGTCCGCCATCACCACACGCGGATCGATCCATAACGCATGGTCCGACGCAGTGCCGTCCTCAGTCGGATCGGCCACCAGGATGATCGCCTTCGCCTCGGCGAGGTCCAAGTCGATCTCTACACCGTGCGGCGCCACGTCGCGCGAAACGCTTCCGCGAAACACCGCCTGCTCAGGCTCCAGAGCGATGCGCTCGCGCGCGTTGAACAGCGCCACATATTTGTCCGCCGAGCCCGGCACGTCCGCCGCCCAGCCGATGAGATTGTCGCGGTCGAAGAGCGGGCGGTTGTTCTCGCTGCGCTGATTGACAGCGAGCACCTCGTCGTTGGTGAGCAACGACAGCGTGAAATCGTCCATCTTAGTCATGTCGCCGCCGTGCATGAGCGGCGAACGCGCGATGCTCCACAGCGTCATCACGGTGTACTGCTCGTCGCGGGTGAAGCGCGTCGTGCGGCGGCCGAGATCGATCACGCCAAAAGGCAGCATGTCGGCATCGGGCCATGAGCCCGGGCGACGATGCGGATTCCAGTTCTTCAAGCGCGCGAATTGCTCGTGAAGCGCCGGCCAGTTGTCCCAAAAATCGTCGCTGATCCGCCACAGGTTCGCGTGCTGGCCCGCATGTTCCGCCGCCGTGAGCGCCGTCTCGCCGGGCGAAAGACTGAGCACCATGGGACGCCCCGTGCTGTCGATCGCCTTGCGAATCGCTTCGATCTCCTTCGCGTGGTCGTGATACGGACGCGAGATGTCGTCGACCTTCACGTAGTCAACTCCCCACGACGCGAGCAACGCAAAGACCGAGTCGTAGTACGCCTGCGCGCCGGGCTTCGACATATCGACACCGTACATATCGGGATTCCACGGGCAGACGCTGGCTTTGTTCGCAATGTCCTGCGCGCGGAGGTCCGTGCCTTTCACCGGCAGATTTTTCTCCACCGCCAGTCGTGGAATCCCGCGCATCAAATGGATGCCGAACTTCAACCCGAGCGAGTGAACGTAATCGGCCAATGGCTTGAAACCCACCCCGTCGGCAGCCGACGGAAAACGATTCGCCGCAGGCTGCAGCCGTCCCCACTCATCCATGACAAGCGGCGCGTTTTTCCGATAGTCATAACCGTTTGCCCCCGGCTCGTACCACTGGATGTCCACGACGACATATTGCCAGCCGTGCTTTTTGAGGTGTTCCGCCATGTAGTCCGCCTGCGCCTTCGTCTGCGCCTCGGTGACCGTCGTGGCAAAACTGTCCCAGCTGTTCCAGCCCATCGGCGGCGTCGGTGCCCACGCGTGGAAATCTTTCGCGGTATCCGCTGCGCTGCTCGACAGCGGCGCGACAGCGAGGAGGGCAACGGGGAGAAGCTTCTTCAGGAAAAATACGGTACGGGTCATGGTGAAAAACGAGGGGTAAAGAAATCCGCGGGCGTGCGCGGTCGCGGAAAGCCAGTTGCTCCGCAGCGCGAAGACAAGCGCGCGACGCATCGGGCCCGCGAAGTTTTCCGGGATCGTAAAGTCACCGCAGGCGATAAACAAAATCGCTTCATCGCGCCGCGCGCCCTCTCGAAGGTTGCGGCGCATCGCGGTCGCCGCCAACGTGCCGCCATGCTCGCCAACCTAGTCATGACCGTGCTCGGGCCCGATCGCCCGGGAATCGTGGAGGCCCTCGCCTCGCGCGTCGCCCGTCAGGGCGGCAACTGGCTCGAAAGCCGCATGTGCCGTCTTGGTGGACAATTCACCGGCATCGTCCGCGCCGAAATCGTCGCCACCAAAATCGACGAACTTACCCAGGCGCTTCGCGCCCTCGAAGCCGACGGCATCCGCATCCATCTTCACATCGAAAAAGCCGACCGCCCCTCGGTCGCCGGTACGCTGGCCAATCTCTCCTTCGTCGGTCAGGACCGCCCGGGCATCCTTCTCCAAATCTCCAGCGTCCTCGCGTCCCAACGTGTCAACGTCGAGGAGCTCGCCTCCGAACGCGTCAGTGCGCCCATGGATGGCAGCATGCTTTTCCAGGCTCACGCCACTGTGCTGCTCCCGCCCGATCTCTCCATCGCCTCTCTGCGCGCCGGCCTGGAAAAAATCGCCACCGACCTGATGGTCGATGTCTCGCTCCAGCCGAAGTGATCCGGCGGACACCGCCCGCGTACAATGTCAGGAGGTGGAGCGCGCACTCCGAGCGCGCTGAGCGATGTCGACAAGTTGAAAACGTGATAACGCGGCCGATGCCGGCCAACGCGCTCGACGTGCGCGTTCCACCTCAAGCCACCCGAACCGCTCCTTCCTCAAGCCGCGTCGCCGCCTCACGCGCTCGCCGTCGTTTTCGTGTGAATCCAAAACCGGGATACGACGAGATGATCGCGCTTCAGATCGTAGCCGAACTCCGTGTCGATCACCTGCCAGTTCGACGCGGACTTCTCTTCTGGCCCGGTCGAGGTCGCGGCCATCGCGCGCAACCGTTGCCACTCGCGCACCGCCAGTAGACGGGCCGACGTGAACGCGTCTTCGATGGAGCGGTAGGCACCGCAGGCCTGGGTTTTTTGCATCGGTTTTCCTTCGTCCGATGGCACAAGCGTGAAGTGAAGGACCGCGTATTCTTCCTGCGAAAACGGTGCAGCGCTGCTCATGGGTAGGGAGTTTAGCCTATTCTGTGCCAGCGCGCCACCGGGCTTTGAGCGAGCGCTCTCCCGGGGTTTCACCTACACCGCGCGAACAGCTCCCACATGAGCACCGCCGCCGCCACGGAAACGTTGAGCGATTCCACGCGGCCACTGCCCGGAATCGTGACGAGCCGCGTGCAACTTTTCGCCACCTCCGGCGCCATCCCGTGCTCCTCGTTGCCCATCACGATCGCTACCGGCTTTCGCGCAACCGCCAGCTCCGCCGCGACTTTGCCCAGCGGCACCGCGCCTTGCACCGCCGTGCCCGCGACTTCGTAGCCTGCCTGCGCGAGCTGACAGCAAAACGCCGGCAGCGATTTCACCGTCAAAATCTCCAGCTGATCGAGCCCGCCTTCCGCCACGCGATGCGCCGCCTCGCCCGGCAACGCCTGCTGCACGTGCTCCGGCACGATAATGTGCTTCACGCCAAAAAAAGCCGCCGTCCGCGCAATCGCGCCGAGATTGTGCGCGTTCCCGATCCGATCGAGCAACACGAGCGGCGCCCGCGCCTTCGCCCAGTTTTGCAGATCCTGCGGACGCGGTGAGCGCAACGCCTTCGCCTCCACAATCGCGACGATCCCACCGTGGTGAATCGTCCCCGCGATTTTCTCCAACTCGGCCGGTTCGACTTGTCGATAAACGCGCCGCGTCGCGGCGAGCGCCTTGCTGATCGCGCCCACTTTTTTGCCCGTCTGAAAATCGAAAAATAGCCGGATGATCGAGCCCGGCTCGCGCTCGAACTTTGCCTTCACCGCCGCCAGTCCGCAGATCGGAGTTTCCTTCGGCTTCATGCTTTCACCTCACCCACAATCGTGAACTCCTCGCGGTCGTGATAGAGATGGCGGATGTGCAGATTCGTCGTGTGCGTCGCCAGCACGCCGCCCGGCGCGGTGATTTCCTGGAGCAACGCGATCGGGTCCACGCGGCCAAACTTCAAAATCACCACGAAACGCCGGCACCATCCCCGCGTGATCCACGGCTCGATCAGATTGCGCATCACGTGATGCGGCTCCTCGACCAGGTCGCAAAACAGCCAGTCGAAACGCTGGCCCTGCGCCGGCTCGAAACGAAACGCGTCCTCCGTGCGATGCTCGATCAACGCATGCCCGAGCGCCCCACCCTTCAGGGGTCCATTGTCCACCGCTACGACATGCGCCCGGCGTTTCGCTGCGCTGTAACTCCACCCGCCCGGCGCCGCTCCGAGATCCGCCACCGTCTCCTCCACATCCGGTTCGCGGCCGAGCAACACATACGCTTCCTCGATCTTCAGATAAGAACGCGACGGAGCGAACTCGTCATCCGCCATCCGTAACTGGCCGCCGAATACGCATTCGCGTGACACAAACACCCGCTTGAAATCCGCGAAAAACACAAACAGCCCGCGCGTCCGCGCCCGACCCCGCGGCTTTTCCGACACGGCGAGTTTCGCCACGCGCCCCATTTTCTTTTTGAGCAACTCGTCGAAGGCCTTCTCCACCGCGCTCATGCGTCGCCCGAGTCCATCGAGCCCGCCGGCCGCTTCAAAAATCAACGGCCACGCGCCCTCGAATCGCTCTGTCCGCGCCGACTCGAAAAATGTTTCCGCCACCGCGCCCGCGAGTGAGTTGACCGACTCGCCCGTCACCTCCTTCGCATCCAGCAGGACAGCGTGCGCAAAACAAAACTCGGGCAACACCGTCTTCGCTTCCGCTCCTTGGCCACCCGCGGCGCCCGCATCGTCCTTCGTTCGCAACCAGCCCTCGCCAGTCTCAGCGGCGGTAAATCCATGCACACGCAGCTCCTTCTCGAGAAGGAGTTCGAAGCCGGCCTGACAGCGGAAAATCATCCGCCAATACCTGCGCCCCGCCCTTCCTCACACAAGCCCCAAACCGTAACTCAACGACAGCCGCCGGCCGTCACATCGCCGCTGCGATTTTCCGCCTTCCCCCCTCTCCGTCTCCGCGATTGCCAACCACACCGCGCTCGCGCCCACTGATCGAACCCGCGCCTGCGTTCGCTGTCCTGTCGTTTCGCCCCGCCATCGTTCAACACATCCTTCCCTCCATGAAACTCTTCATCTTTCTCCTCGGCATCGCCGCCGGCGCCGCCGGTTACCACTATTACCACAAACCCACCTGCGCCACGCTTTCTCCTGAGCTGGAAAAATCCCCGAAATCTGTCCCCCCAGCCGCCGACAATCGCACCCTGTCCGAGAAAGCCCGGGACGGCGCCCTCGCCGCCAAAGAATCCATCTCCCACAAGCTCGTCGAATGGCACCTCACGCCCGCCGAGATCAACCGCGACCTCGAGCAGACCGGCCGTGTCGTCCGCAGCAAGACCGCCGCCGCCGGCCGGAGTCTCTCCAACGCCCGCCTCGCCGCCGTCATCAAAGGCAAATACGCGCTCGAAGACGACCTCTCCGCCCGCGCCATCTCCGTCGATGCCGACGCCGGTAAAGTCACTCTGCGCGGCACCGTGAAATCGCCCGAACTCATCGCGCGCGCCATCTCCCTCGCGCTCGAAACCGACGGCGTTACCTCAGTCGATTCCGAGCTCACCGTTTCCGCCCAATAACCGCCCCGCCTCCTCCCGCGATGTCCGCGCCCATCCCGCGTCCGCAACCCGGCCGCTACCGCCACTACAAAGGCAAAGACTACCAAGTCCTCGACGTCGCCCGTCACAGCGAAACCGAAGAGGAGCTCGTCGTCTATCGGCTCCTCTACGGCGACTACAGCCTCTGGGTCCGTCCGCTCGCGATGTTCACCGAAGAGATCGAGCACAACGGCGTCCGCCAGCCCCGCTTCGCCTTCGTCGCTCCCGCCTGAGCTGCGCGGTTTATCCCGAACCGCGCAAGCGCGGCATCCAGGCGGCGGCACCCGCTTCCCCTGCGCATCCGTCTCGCGACTACGCAGCCTTCGCTTCGATCCGCACAGGTAGCGAACGCGCAGCAAAACGCCGAGTCCCGCCCCACCTCGCCGCCGGCCGAGGATTTGCAATCGCGGGCTCCAGCCTCTCGGCCGCCTCTTGGCGCCACCGCCCGAAAGCCGTTGAACATTGCGGCCCGATGGCGTGTCGTCTCCAGCCATGTCAGCCCTCTCGCGCGCCGATCTTTCCGACTCGCTCATCAAACGTCTTTCGTGGGACGACCTCGATCTCGCCCATGCGCGGAAGCTCATCGAGCTGGCCCGTGACGAAGATCTCGCCGGCCTCGGCCTCCGTCACCGGCCACGCACCACCGGCGACCGCTCCACCGCCAGCCTGCAAGCCACCCCGCGTCAGAGTGCAGCGGATCTTGTCGCTCGTGAACCCCTCGTCGCCTGCGGCCTGCCCCTGCTTTCCCTCATCCTCTCGATCTACGGCGGCGGCGCCACCGTCCAACTCCGGGCCAAAGACGGCGCGCTCCTCGAAAAAGGCGCCGTCCTCGCCACCCTCAGCGGCGATCCCCGCGTCCTCCTCACGGCCGAACGCGTCGCCCTCAATTTCCTCCAGCGCCTCAGCGGCGTCGCCACCCAGACCCGCCGCTACGCCGACGCCCTCGGCAAATCCCGCACCCGCCTCCTGGATACGCGCAAGACCACGCCCGGCTGGCGCATGCTGGAAAAATACGCCGTGGCCTGCGGCGGCGGCTGGAATCACCGCCTCGGTCTCTTCGACCGCGTCATGCTCAAGGACAACCATCTCGCCCTCCTCGGCGCGCTCGACGATCTCCCCGGCGCCGTTGCCCGCGCGAAAAAATCCGCCCCCGATCTCCCCGTCGAAGTCGAGGTGGACACCCTCGCCCAAATCCCCCCCGTCCTCGCCGCCGGCGCCGACGTCATCCTCCTCGAT
>CAMLSH010000086.1 GCA_946482625.1 uncultured Opitutaceae bacterium | reverse complement strand
GATTTGGCGCGGTTCAAAATGTAGAGGTGATAACCGGGCGCGCCTTGGGCGAGGAGTTCGCGGATTTGTGTGAGCGCCCAGTCGAGTCCAACGGCTTCGACGGCGTCGGTGTGATCGCCAGCGGCTTCGAGGCGTTTGATGAGTTTCTCGGGAAGCGTGGCGCCGCACATTTGGGTGAAACGCTGGATTTGTTTCAACGACAGGACGGGCATGATGCCGGGGACGATGGGCGCCGTGATTCCGCGGGCGCGGCATTTTTCGACGAAGCGGAAGTAGACGGCATTGTCGAAGAAGAGCTGGGTCGTGATGAAGTCGCCGCCGGCGTCGATCTTGCGCTTCACGTTGTCGATGTCGGCGTCGAGCGATGCCGCTTCAGGGTGTTTCTCCGGATAGCCGGCGACGCCCAAGCAGAAGTCGGGGTGGCGGGCTTTGAGGAGGGCGGCGAGTTCGCTGGCGTAGCGCAGGCCGTCGGCGGTGGGCGTGAAACTGGTCGCGCCTTTGGGCGGATCGCCGCGGAGGGTCATGATGTTGCGGAAGCCGTTGTCATGAATCTGATCGGCGAGGGCGTAGAGATCGTCGCGCGTGTGGCCAACGCAGGTGAGGTGGGGCATCACGGTGAAGCCGAAATCGGCTTTGAGGAACGCACAGATCTGCGCGGTGCGTTCGCGGGTGCTACCGCCGGCGCCGTAGGTAACGGACACGAAGTCGGGGGCGATGCGCTGGAGAACCTCGGCGGTGGCGCGGAGGGCGGCGACGCCGGCTTCGTCCTTGGGCGGGAAAAATTCGAGGGAACGGAGCGGGCGGTTTTGCGCGAAAAGGGAAACGATGGACCGATCGGGAGTCATGCTTAGATCAACGCATCTGGATTTGAAGATGTGTTGTAAAGGGTGGAGTTTTGTTCGTTTGGACCCGAGCCGGCGCGCTCTGTCGAGGGATCAATGGCGGCAGGCGGCGGTGCATGGCGTTATTTTCGGCTACGGGGAATTGACGGGAATCAGGGCCGTGACCGGCGTACAGTCACGAGGTGCGAGCCGGTTGTGTAGTTTAATGAGGAATACGTCACGTCGTTGCTACAGGGTGGAGGCGGGCGCAAAGCGGGGCTGCGGTTTTTTAAGCGAACTCCGGTCATGCGGCGGGATTTTTGGCCGGATTTTCGAATTTACGCGCAAGTGGACGCATCTGTTTCGGAACGCATCACCGTGAGCGCGGGGTTTTACGGAATATGTTCGGAGCGGCTGTCGGCCCGCGATAACAAATGACGTTTCCGGGCAGTCCTATAAGAGTGCCGGTGGTCATTCTCCCGGTGTTGAATGATCGTGTGGAAAACGGGAACACAGTACGCAACGTATCCGCGGTTTGGGCGGGTTTTGCAGGGGGACTGGTTGGTGTGTGCGCCGTTTTTTATGGCAGGTCGGTTCGCTCGACCTTCAGCCGGTTTCTTCCGCTTGATCCGGAGAGGGTGGGCTGGGTTCACGAATGGCGCGCAGGCGTTCTTTTGCGGAGCCCAGGCAACACTTCACCCAACGCCTAGCTCTCGACGTTATGGGACGACTCATCACCAAAATCTCTTTTTACGACCAGGCGCAGTGGATCGAACTCGCCCGTCTGTCTGGTTTTCGCACCGCGAATCTTGTCCGGCATCTCGGTATCAGCCAGCGGCAGGTCGAACGTTATGTGAAGCGACACTTTGCTCGTTCTCCTCAGCAATGGCTGCGTGATCTGCGAATGGCGAAAGCGGGTGAGTTGATCGAGGTCATGCACTCGGTGAAGGAGGTCGCGTACGCCTTGGGGTTTCAGCAGGTCTCCTCGTTCTGCCGAGAGTTTAAGATCTACCACGGGGTGACTTGTTCGGAATACGCGGCCTCACTGGCCACGCGCAACCGGGTGACATCCTCTGCGATCAGCCAGTCCGTCGTCACGGGTGTCGACTGGCGCGGAGGCTCCGGGGCCGATTCGCCAGGCGGCCGCCGGAAGGCCGTGGCCTGTGTGGCGGGCTGACGTTCTCCAACGAGTACCTCTTTTCCCATGGCATACCCCACGACAGTCAACAGCCAGATCACCGACGCGGTCACGCAGGCGAACCTCGCCATCCTCGGTGACTCGCCCGCCGTCGCCATGGCCAACCTTTATCAGGCCACCGCCCAAGCCCTCGCCAATGCCGCGCACAACGCGACGTTCGCGCAGCAGCAGGCCAACATCCTCGCGCAGGCGGCCACCGTCCAAGGCGTGGCTCTGCTCTACTCACTCGACACCGCCTCCACTGGCCGCGCCACGGCCAAGATCTTCGGCGGTTAGGTTAACACACACTCTCTCCCTTCGCTTTCCGCACCGGCGGATACTTCGCCGACCGCTGCTACGCCGACCGATGCCTCTCACCACAACACAACTCATCCACCTCAAAATATAACTCATGGCCTATCCAACTGCAGTTAATGACCAGATCACCGATTCGGTCTCCCAAGCCAACCTCAAGGTTCTCGGCGACGCACCGGCGGTCGCTCTCGGCAACCTGTTTGTCGCCACCAGCCAGGCGCTCGCGAACGCCGCGCATAACGCCACCAGTGCCCAGCAGCAAAATGGCGTCACGATGCAGGCGGCGACGACTCAGGGCATCTCGACTCTTTACTCGCTCGACACGGCTTCCACCGGCGTAGCCACCGCGAAGGTTTTCGCCTGATCGCGTCCACCCACTTTCTCGTCCGCTCAACTCAATAACCGCTCCTCACCATGGCCTTTCCAACCTCCGTCAACGACCAGATCACCGACTCCGTCACGCAAGCCAACGTCCAGGTTCTCGGCTCTGCCCCCGCCAATGCGATGGGCAATCTCTACCAGGCGACCGCCCAGGCGCTCGCGACCGCCGCACACAACGCCACCTCCGCGCAGCAGCAGGCTGCGATCGCCGCACAGGCCGCGACCACGATGGGCGTCGCCACGCTTTATGCGATCGACACCGCGTCCGACGGCATCGCGACCAAGAAAATCCTTTCCTCGTAAATTTGCCGGCCGCTTGAGCGCTCCGGCGTCCCGCCCGGCCGTTTTCTCCCGCTGAACGTACACCCTCAAAAACTAAATCATCATGGCATTCCCAACCGCAGTTAATAACCAGATCACCGACTCCGTCACGCAGGCCAACGTCAAAGTCCTCGGCGACGCCCCTGCGATGGCGATGGGCAACCTCTATCAGGCCACCGCTCAGGCCCTCGCGAACGCCGCGCACAACGCCACCTCCGCGCAACAGCAGGCCGCAGTCACCGCGCAAGCGGCGACGACCTCCGGCGTCACCACCTTGTACTCGCTCGACACGGCCTCCGCCGGTGAAGCGACCACCAAGATCTTCGGGGCCTGAACCGCCTTGTAGAAATTAACACCTCTGACCCACCGGTCATTAACGACATCCAAAATATAACTCATCATGGCATATCCAACCGCAGTTAACTCCCAGATCACCGACGCCGTCACACAGGCCAACGTCAAAGTCCTCGGCGACGCTCCCGCGATGGCGATGGGCAACCTCTACCAGGCCACCGCGCAGGCGCTTTCGAACGCCGCGCACAACGCCACGACCGCGCAGCAACAGGCCGCCATCACCGCGCAGGCCGCGACGACCATGGGCGTCGCTACCTTGTACTCCATCGACACTGCCTCCACCGGCATCGCCACCACGAAGATCCTCGGCTCCTGAGCCGCCCTTCATCCCTCAACTCCTGAACGGACACTATCATGGCATATCCAACCGCAGTTAACTCCCAGATCACCGACGCCGTCACGCAGGCCAACGTCAAAGTTCTTGGCGACGCGCCGGCGATGGCGATGGGCAACCTCTACCAGGCCACCGCGCAGGCGCTTTCGAACGCCGCGCACAACGCCACCACCGCGCAACAACAAGCCACGGTCACCGCGCAAGCGGCCATGACCTCCGGCATCACCACCCTGTACTCGCTCGACACGGCCTCGGCCGGAGAGGCGACGGCGAAAGTCTTCGCCTGAGTTTCCCCGGTTGATCCGCGCCGCGTCACCGCGACGCCCGCCGGCCTGCATTCCTGAAATCAGGCCGGCGCGGTGTCGGTCCGGTTCCGATACGAAGATCTCCGCCTTTTCACAGCGTGGCCGGCCCGGCAGATCTGTTCGCTCTTTCCGTCGGAGCCGCTCCCGCCGTGAGCATGGCGTGGACCTACGTCGCGATGGCCCAGTCGCTGGCCCTGGCGATGAACAACGCCGTGACCGCCGAGAAGAATATGCAGGTCGTCGCCGCCTCGGCCACGACCGTCGTCTGCGCCCGCATGATCGCCGTCCTCAAACCCCCGGCCTGACCGCCAGGACTCATTCCACAGCTCTAACGTTTAACCGGTTCCAACTCCATGAATGGACAATCCTCTTCGGCTGTTTCCGACGCGATCGTGGTCTCTCAAAACGCGACGCTCACGCCCGACATCATCGTGATGCAAGGCGCGGGGAAAGCCTACCAGTCCGTCGCCCAATCCATGGCCATCGCCGTGCAGGACGCGACCGACAGCCTGCGCAACACCACCACCATGGCGACCACCGCGATGGGCGTGGCCCTCGCGCAATTCCTCGCCACCAAAGATGCCGAGTATCTCCAGGCCATCGACAAAGCCACCGGCATCGTGACCAGCGCGGCCGGCACACTCGCCACCGTCGGCAAGAACGCCACGGACATCCTTAAAAACTTCCCCACGAGCAACTGATGCCCGTCCCCGCGATGATCCTCTCCGGCACCCGCTCCGCATCCTCTCTCACCCGGCTCCGTCTTCAGCTGGCGCAGGCGGTGGACGCCGATTTGTCGGGTGTGCGCATTGTGTTTTTGTCCGAGCTGCCCGCCGCCGCGCTGACGTTTGGCGACGTGGTTTTAGTGCGGGATGAACTTCTGGAACGCGACGCCGGGACTCTGCTCGGCGTGCTCGCCCACGAACTCGTGCATGTGTTCCAGCAACGCGCGGGTCGTGTGGACGCGGATACGCATTTCGCCGGTCTGCCATATTGTCGCTCGGCTGAACTCGAAGAAGAGGCCGAGGCGGGCGCCCGCGCGATTTTGCGGGGCGAAGTCCTGCGCCTGCGCGCCCCGCAGCGCGCTCGGTCTCGGCCGCCAGTCCTCCAGCCGCTCATCTCGGTGGCGGGAGATACACGGAGCAAGGCGGCGGAGTTTTCGCAAAACTTCCAGCAAGTGCTCTCGCTCATCCCGCAAGGTCCGGACTGGTTGCAATGGGCGCTTCGTTTGAACGGCCCGATCTATCCGGCCGAGAGTGAAGTCGATCTGATCGCCCAAATCCAATTCGGCCTGCACGGCTCATCGGTCGCGCTCTTCCAATCCGCCGGGCTGCGCATCGCGCCATCCGTGATCTTGTCCTTGCCCGATCCCGATATGGGCAATCTCACGGCCAGCCTGCAACTCGGCCAGCTCACGCCGGCTGCCCAGGCTGTGCTGGCGAAAAATAATTTCCACGCGGAAGCGGATTTCGGCCAGCTCGCCCGCACGCTGGGAACACTCGGAGTGGCTGGCCAACTCACGGCGACAACTGCGAGTCTGGCTGAACAGATCGGTTTATTCGATACGTTCGTCACGGCGCGTGATCCTTCGGTATCCGATGCCGATGCCTCCGCTGCGGCGCGCTTCGCCGCGAGTGTTGCCCAGAGCACGCCGGAATTTGGCGCGGCGTACGCCTTTTATCTCAACGCGATCGCGCCTGCGCCCGGGAGCACGGCCGGCGTGGACCCTGGCGATGTGCCGGCATTGTGGACGGCATTTTCGCCGCTCGTCTTAGATTATTTGAAATGCCCCTTCGTCGCCCCGGGCTCGACGGATTGGGTGGTGCTCGACGCGCTCGCTTCGTTTCTGCGGCAGTCGCCCTTCGTCGGCTTCCCGACGATCGGCGTGGCGATCGCCGCTTGTGCGACGAATGGGGCCATCCCGCTCACCCAGCCGTTGCCTGCCGACGCAGGCGGGCGCATGGGAGAATGTCTCCTGCGCGTCGGCGGCATGTTGCAGCCCGAAGCCGCGGCCCGGGCGACTTCAGCGGAGAATCCGCAAATCCAGCTCTGCCAAGACGGTGTCACGCGCTGGTACCGTTTCACGGGCCCGGACGGCGATGCCCGTCTTATGCTCGATGCGCAGGGCTGCCTGACCTTGAGCCAATTTAATCTGACCGCCGCTCCGGTGTCCTCCTGACGCGCGGAGCTAATCCTCAACCTCTGCTTTGTTTATGACCAACAGCCAGATCACCGACTCCGTCCGGCTCGCCCAATTTTTCACGGTCAACACCGCGCCCTCGCAAACCCAGGCGATGCTCAACGCCGTCATGACCGAGACCGTCGGCATGGGCATGTACAACGCCATCTCCGCCCAGAACAGCGCGCAGATGCTCGGTGCCGCCGCAGTGACCAGCGCGTGCGCTCGCATGCTGTCCGTGCGAGCCGTGGTGCCCCCACCGCCGAAACCGCCGGTGCCTCCGCCTCCTCCGCCGCCCCCACCAACAAGTGGCACGACTCCGCCGCCGCTTCCGCTCCCTCCAACGCCCCCGGCTCCTGCGCCGGCCCCGGCGGTTGTAGGTGGCCCTGGAACCACGCTGCCGCCGGCTACGCCTGCCAGCACGCCTTCGACTCCGTCGTCACCCGCGACTCCGACTCCAGCCATCAATCCAGCGCCCGCTCCGGCACCTTCACCAACGCCAGAGACCATTCCTAGCTGATCTCGTCAGCACCCTCACGAGATCTGCGCTTGTTCACCTTCCTCTCAGCGCGTGTTCCCCATGAACTCATCCACTCCCTCAGAAACCCAGCAGTCGATGCCGGAAGAGACTGCCGTCACGTCGGCTCCTTCCTTTGATACCACCGCGGCCAGCGAAGACACCATTGGCCAGGCCATCGCCGCGATGGCCTTGAATGACCTCCGGTCTTCATCGATCCCGGCTGAGTTCGGTGGAGGAGCTTCCTCACCACCTGCGCCCGCAGCTGATACCAACACCTCGCCCAACACGACCGTTCCTGCCGCGAAGCCGCATCATGGCTGGGATGAAGTCGCCAAAGCCGTGCATGGAGTCGCCACGGTGGTGTCAGACATTGCGCCGGTGCTCGGGCCGATCTCGGTCCCGGCGGAAATCGCTTCTGCCGTGCTCAAGGAAGCCACGCATTCCTCTGATCCGCATCCCGCGCAGCCATGAGTTCGGCGGCCACCAACCAGCCGCTTCCGACGCTGCGCCTGCATATCCGGCGGTCCATCGTCGCTGCCGCGGTACGTCAGAACGCGCTCGCCGCCGACACGCTCGCCACGGTGGCCACGGTGAAGTTTGAGAACGCCGTCTTCCAGCTGACAAGCGGCCTTGAATTGTCCGGCAACGGCGACGTGCTGATTTCTTTTCCCGATCCGAGCACCTTGCAGGTCGCCGTCCGCCCCGGCGCCAAACGAGTTGTTCATGGTTTGCCCGCCGCTGTATTCACGCCGTCGATCACTGTCCTGAAAAATCTCGGCGTCCTGCTTTCCAGCCCTGCGGTTGCCCTCATCGGCGAGATGACGCACACCCGCCAGCTGGGCGAACTTTCCATCCAGGTCGTCGGCAGCTCCGACGGCTGCGTCCTCGAAGCCTCGTGCGCGTGCCGGCCCTTCGCGCTTGCTCTGAGCGGCCCGCTGCGGCCCGTCGCTCCCACTCCTCCACGCGATCCGGGCCCGTCCATCCGCGCCCGCTTCTCCTCCCGTCCAGATTTGCACGCGCCCTCCACCTGATCCACGCCCGACGTTGCCGCAACGCTCGTCCGCTCCACCGCCGTCCCGCCCCAGGAACCGCCATGGCCGAAACCGAAGAACAATACAAAATCCGGCGCGAAGCGAGCGCCTGGCTCACCGGAGTGATCAACTCCGGTGGCTTCGACCGCAACCTCGGCAGCGCGATCCGCGGCGAGGTGATTGTCGCGCTCTCCAATCTCTACAGCCGATTCTCAGTGCTCAACCTGGTGCTGTTTGAGAAACACCATGTGCGCATCGACCGCCCGCTCGTGCGCTTCTACATGAAAGGAGGCAACGCTTTCGACTGCATCTGCAACCTCGCCGGTCCGAAAGCCACCCGGCTCGGCGGCGGCGATTCCGACTGGGACACCCAGGTCATGATCGATCCTTGGGCCCCGCTCCCGCTGCAACGGCTCGTCTACGGCCTCGTCGAAGACATCGTGCTCGACGAGTTCCGCCAGGTCAGCCAGCGCATCGCCCTCCGCGAGGAAGAATACCTCCTGTACGGCCCGCCGCCCCCACCGCCGCCTCCGCGTAACTTCGTCGAGCAAACGCAATTCCTCTGGGCCAACCCGCCGCCCGTGCCGCCGCCTCCACCACCGCCGCCACACATGCCAACCCCGCCGCCGGCTCCTCCCTTCAACGGCGGCATCTACACGCTCGATTACGACGACCCGCAGACCATCCGCAAAATCTATGACCGCGACGAAGTGGGTCTCTGGACCGACACCCGCCAGCGTCTCGGTGATCAGAACATGGCCCATCCTGAGTGGATGCCCGGCCATGTGTTCAACGCCGCCATCAGACACTTCGACCTCTACCGCGTGGGGTATGCCTGGCACATGCACACCGAGGTCAACGGCTTCCCCGCCGTCACGAGGCCGCTCCTCATGGAGCTCATCGACGTCACCATCCCGCGTCGTGACACCATCGAAGCCATCACCGTCTGGGAGGAGCTTGCGCAAAACCACATCAACCTCACCGACGCAGTTATCACCGTCGATGCGCGCCTGCCCGACAACTCCATCGACGAAACCATCGGCCGCGACCTGCCCCTGCCCGACATCCGCTATCACCTTCGCGAGCTGCTCACGATGATGTGCGAGGTCGCCGATGGCAGTTCCCGCCACGCCGACAAGATCCACAAACGCCTGAGGCGCTTCGAACTCATCTGGGACAATTACCTGGCACCCGTCGCGATCATGAACATCGCCGCCACCTTCGTCGGCCGGCGCATTGAAACCCTTCCCACTCCTCCGGCCGTAGGGCCAGTATACAATCGGATCAGCCCAGAACTTATTCGCGTCGGGCTCGTTGCCGGAGTGCCCGCCGCACCGGTTGCTGGCAACCCGAACCCCAACCCCTACCTTTTCGCGTGGAAAATGATGGCCGAGGTCGAAAGCCAGACCGCCGCGCAGCAAGCCCTCCCGGTCTTCACGCCTGAAGGCAAACCACGCCGGGAAACCGTGCAGGCCTTCCACCAGGCCCGTGTCCGTCTCAACGGCACCTTTTATCTCAACTGGCTCGCCGCCTCGTTCAGCGCCGCCGGTGCCGTCGTTCCTCTTGCCGGCATCTACGCATACTCCGACGACCTCGTCCTCATCGATACGCTTCTGGAAAACGCCTATCTCAACGCGACTCACGTCCGTCTCTCCGGCATCGACCAGGCCCTTGTCGTCCGGGTCGCCAACCACGACCAGTTGCAGTTGGTAACGGGCCGCTTCCTCAATCGCTTCGCGACCCTCGCTCCGGCCCTGCCCGCCGCCGCAAACTTCACCGTCCGGCACAAGCTCCTCCAGACCACCCGCCCGCATAGCACGACCCACGAGTGCATTTTCGTCATCTTCAACGCCGAGCGCCCCGTCGCCGTCTTCACACTGACAACGGCTTCTCCGGTGGAGCTACCGTTCCTGACCAGCCCCGCCGAGGGCGAAGCGGCCATTCCGCGCTGTCCACCTGACGAGCTGGCAAACCAGCGCAAGGTCATGGCCGCGCTCATCGACAATTACCTGATCAAGACCGGCATCAGCTCCCAATACGAATTGTTGAAGGAAATAATCACCTCCTGATCTCCCGGTTCACTGTGTTTCTCCACCCGGACGCCGCGTCATGAGTTCCGATGTGCCGATCCCGCCACTGCCGCCCGCACCGGTGCTGATTCCTCCCCGGGTGACTCCGCCAGAAATGCGGCCCCCCGTCGTTCAACCGCCCGTGTTGCGCGAACCTGTACCTGTGCCGCCAATACTGAAACCGCCGGCGATCGTGGTGCCAGTCATCGTTCCTCCCAAAATTATTCCGCCCAGAATCGTGCCACCGACGATCACGCCTCCGAAGATGAACCCGCCCGGTAGTCCGGTGAAGAGCTGAGCGGAGCGCCCGTTCCACCTCGGAATACCAAGTTCACGACCGCCTCTAGGGGATGAGCTCGAAGGTGGGCACGATGGTGGGCGTTTCGCGGCTGCCTTGGATAAAGGTGAACGTGATTTCGGGGGCGCGGCGGGTGAGGGTGTCGAGGCGTTGGAGTGGCCAGGCGGAGACGGGTTCTCCGTTGATGCGGGCGACGAGATCGCCGCGTTGGATGCCGGCGGCTTCGGCGGGTG
>CAMLSH010000085.1 GCA_946482625.1 uncultured Opitutaceae bacterium | reverse complement strand
AAGGATCTGAAAAAGCTGCGCGAACTCGGCACGCTCACGAGCGTGGTGGCGCCGGTGGAGGCGTTGCAGAAGGACGCGTTCGACTCGATCCGGCGCTGGTTGTGCGCGCGGCCGGCGGGGGCGTTGACGGCGGCGGGGTTCACGGCGTCGGTCGATCAGGCGAAGGACGCTGTGCGCGGATTGGTGCCGAAGTTCATCGATCTGGTACGCGAGATTTTGACGCTGCGGCAGGCAGTGCTGGTGCATCCGCAGCCGTACGGTGGGCTCGGGCCGGAAGTGCGGGCGTTGGTGTCGCCGGAGTTTTTACGGCTGACGCCGTATGCGCAGCTCGCGCATCTGCCGCGGTATTTGAAGGCGATGAAACTGCGGGCGGATCGCTGGCAGCAGAATCGCGCGAAGGATGCGGAGCGCGTGAAGTTGCTCGCGCCGTATGTGGCGGCGGTGGGGCAATTGGGGACTGGTGGGGGCGGCGCGCGAAGTGGCGGTGGTGTTGTAAGCGGGACTGGCGTTGTGCGGGGTGGGGGCACCCCGCCTACATCGGAGGCGGTACAGGCGTTTCGTTGGTTGGTGGAGGAGTATCGGGTGAGTCTTTTTGCGCAGGAACTCGGGACGGCGGAGCCGGTTTCGCCGGTGAAGCTGGACCGCGCGCTGGCGGACTTGCGGAGCGGAGGCGGGCAAGGTGCGAGCGTTTCGGCGGCCGGGGCGACGGGGGTGGGCCCTTTTGGGACGAAAGGCGGTGAGAAGGCACCGGCGGTGGCCGGTCGCGGCGAAAGTGGGCCGGCGGCTCCGGTGGCGGCGCCGTTGCAAGTGGCGCCCACGAAACGGAGCACGCCGCTCAAAAACCTGGGCGGGCTGGACTCGCTGTTCCGACGATAGAGCGGGAAACCACCACAGGGACCGGCGGGTTCGCGGGTGGGGTGAATCGTCCCGGTGAGCGCGGCTCGGCGGGACGCGTCGCCCTACCTCGGCCTCGGTTCCACGTCGCAGAGAGACGGATCGAGTTGGGGATACTCGCCCTCGATCTCGCCCAAGCCGCCCGAGCGGGCGGCGTTTGGGGGAATATCGGACGGCTGCAGGCGGGCCTTGGTGCGAGTGCGCGTGCTGCACACGGGAGGTTTTCTTCGTAAAACTCGGGCAAAGACTTGCGCGACGGGTTTTTCGGACGAGGGTCGCGGCGGTTCCCCCTCAACCCTATGAATACTCCGATCGCAGTTTTGCTGAGCCGGAAGAGTTCCGGCGTTTTTTCCGTGGCGATAACCGCCTCTGTGGCTGATGCCGTGCGCGTGATGAATCTGAATAAAGTGGGCTCCGTTTTGGTGATGCAAAACGGCCGGCTCGCGGGAATTTTCACCGAGCGTGATGTGCTTACGCGAGTGGTGGCTTCAGGGCGTGCGCCGGAGTTCACGAGCATGGTGAATGTGATGACGCGCGATCCGATCACGGTGACGCCGGATGCCACCGTAGGTGAAGTGATGACGTTGATATCCGAGCATCGTTGCCGGCATCTCCCGGTGATGGACGACAAGAGAGGGGAACTCGCCGGTGTGATTTCGGCGGGAGACCTGACGCGGTGGCTGCTCGAGGAGCACCGCGCCGAGGCGGACCAGCTGAAACAATATATTGCGGGCGGATTCTGACCGGCGTTCCCCGGCGGATACGTTCCCCGGGAGAGGCTGCTCGGAGTTGGGGCCGTGGACACGCTACAGGCGCGGACCACGGCCTTTTCGTTTTCGCGTTTCCTTGACGATAAAAAACTGGCGCGCGCGGGGCGCATGACGCGAAATCCGCCCGATCACCGCATGAACCTCGAAACCGCCTCCACTCATTTGAACAGCTGCCGCGAGCGCATGGATGCGCTTTATCAAAAGCCTGTCTTCGACGAGTGGGTGCTGGTCTCGCTGGTGGAGGGAAAAGGCGCGGTGTTGAGCTATGTGGGGGCGCGGTCGGAGTCGTTCGCGCAAAAACTTCATGCGGATTCCGCGCCACTTTATGCGGCGATGGAAGGCCGGCGCTACGAAGTGGGCGATTTTGAATTTGTACAGGAAGCGAAGGGCTCGCGTTTCGACGCCTGCATCAAGGCGGGCGAGACCGTTTATCTGCTTTGCAACAACACGTACGGCTCGATGGCGGAATTGCGCGCCGATCCGCGGTGGCGCGAAGCGCAGAAGCCGTTCGTCGCGCTGACGGAAAAATTCCGGGCCGATCCGCTGGTGGCGTGAGGCCGCGGCGACGTTCTCGCGAACGCGGTTATCCGCCGATCAGGCCGGCGTAGAGGAAATAGCCATACGCGGCGATCAAGAGGCCGCCGGCCCAGCGCGGGAGGCGGCCTAAGAGGCCGACGAAGAGGGCGTGCGCGGCGGTCACGCTTAGCAGCAGGATCATGCTCAGTTCGAAGAACGCGGGGACGGGCAGTGGTTTGATGAGCGCGAATAGACCGAGGCAAAGCGGAATGCAGATATGGCCGTCGCCGATCTGCGAGGTGTACACGACATCGGCGCGGCCTTTGTAGCCGTACCAAAGCGCGAGGAGCGCGTTGGGCAGCACCATGAGCCAGCCGCTCAGCCAGCCGAGGTTCTTCGCGTTGATGAATCCCGTTTCCTGCGAGGCGAGCCAGCTGACGAGCCAGTCGAGGCTCACGTAGAGCAGGCAGGCGCCGGCGAGCAGCACGAGCAGGTCGAGGTAGAAAAACGGGCCGAAGGAGCTGCGCTGACGGACGTTGTTTTTGAGGACGTCGAACACCTGGAAACATTGCCAGAAGAAGAACAGGCCGGTGAGGACGAGGCCGTCGTTGAAATCGAGCATGCCGTCGCGGCCAAGTGCCCAGACTGCGCCGGTGAAAAATGCCACCGCGGCCATCGTCAACAGGAGCGAAAGCCGGCCGATACGGCGTTCGGTATCCGCTTTCCCACTGCCCTTGCTGGCTTTGGCGGAGGAGCGTTTCCCTTTGGCGCCGGCCGGCGCGGGGAGGACGTGCAGTCCCCAGATCAAGGCGGGCAGGCCGAGCAGGAGCGTGAGGTTGGTGACGTTGTTGACGAGGCCGTTGGTCATCACCTCGCCGGGGGCGCCGGCTCCGCGGGCGACGATGACGACGAAAATGAGGTTGCCGAGTCCGGAGCAGTAGGGCGTGACCAGGGTGCCGAGGGCGGTGCCTTCGAGACCGTGTTCGGCCATGGCTTCGAGGCGCCAGATCATAAGCATCGACGCGGCGAGAAACAGCAGCAGGTAACTCGCGGGATGGTCGAGGCCGAGCGCGGCGATGAAGTCGGTAACGACGGTCATGGAGAGGCGTCAGGCGACGGGGCGGAGTGGATACGCGTGAGGAGATTTTCGGAATGCCGGCCGGAGGCCGGCGCTCCCAGGGGCAGAGCCGTGTGGGGGAAGGTAGCGCCGAGGCTGCGCGGGGTGGGGGCACCCCGCCTACAACGGAGAGGCGGGCTCATATTTTCGACGCGCGCCGGGCGGCGCGGGAGAATTGCAGGCGGAGGACGCCGTGTTCTTTCGCGAGGCTCACGGGTTCGCCAAAGGCGTTGGAGAGCGTCTCGTCGGTGAGTGTGGCGGGAAGTGGACCGGCGCGGACCACGCGGCCGGCGCGGAGGATCAGCGCGTGCGTGAAGGCCGGCGTGATTTCTTCGACGTGATGCGTGACGAGGACGATGGCCGGGCTTTTCTCCTGGCGGGCGAGGCGTTCGACGAAGCCGAGGAAATGTTCGCGCGAGACGGGATCGAGGCCGGCGCAGGGCTCGTCGAGAATGAGGAGTCGGGGTTTCGCCATGAGGGCGCGCGCGATGAGGACGCGCTGGCGTTCGCCTTGGGAGAGGAAGATCCATTCGCGATCGGCGAGATGGGCGGCGCCGGCGAGTTCCAGCAGTTTCATGGCGGCCTTGTTATCGGCACGCGTGGTCGGCGCCCATAGATCGAGTTGCGCGAATTTTCCGCTGATGACGGTTTCGATGGCGGGCTCGGCGGGCGGGATTGACGGGTGAAAGGCGGCGGTGACGACGCCGATGTGGAGGCGCAGGTCGCGCCAGTCGCTTTCGCCGTAACGCTGGCCGAGGAGTTCGATGTCGCCGGCTGTGGTCGAGAGATAACCGGTGAGCGCTTTGAGCAGGGAGGTTTTGCCGCAGCCGTTGGGGCCGAGGATGACCCAGTGTTGCCCGCGCTCGACCCGCCAGGAAACGTCGTGGAGGAGGGTGGCGTCGCCGCGTTGGACGCGAAGGTTGGATACGGCGAGCAGGGGCGGCTGGTGGTGGACGGAGGCGGCGGACGGCATTTTTAGGAAGGGTTTAACGCTCTGGGGCGCGGTTGCTCTGGTCAACTGCGCGGACGCGCGTCAAAAAAATCCACCCCATGCGTTGGTTTCTTGCGCTTTGTTTTGCCTGGCTGTCGTTCGCGACGGCGGCGGCGGCGCGTGAGTTCACGGTGATGGTTTATAACGTGGAGAATCTCGCCGGCGCGGATGGGCGTACGCTTTCGGAGGACTACCGGCCGCTGCGTTATTCGCGTCTGCACTTGATGACGAAGCTCAGGAATATCGCCCGGGTCTGCGAAATGTACGACGACGGCAACGGGCCGGATCTCATCCTGTTTCAGGAGATCGAGCGGGACATCAATTCGGACCAGTACACCTTCGATCATCAAGGGATGCTGCGGTCATACCGAAACCTGAACATCCAGGAAATGCTGGGTGCCTACTATAACCGTGAGATCGCACGCATGCCGGTGGAGGCGCTGCTGTTAAAGGCTTTCGCGGATCGCGGCATGACGGGTTACCGGGTGGCGGCGGCCGACGATGCGATGGTGCCGGGCCCTCGCAGGCAGGTGGCTCACATCAATGTGATTTTTTCGCGTTTCGTGATCGGCGCGGTGCAAACCTATCTGCTGGACGATGCGCCGGCGATTCTGGAGGTGCAGGTGGAGATCGAAGGGAAGCCGCTGTATTTGTTTAACAACCACTGGAAATTCGGCGTGGACAAGCTGCCATCGGAGCGGAGCCGGATCGCGGCGGCGGAGGTGGTGCGGGAGCGGGTGAACGAGATTTTCTCGGTCAACCCGGCCGCGGACATCATCATCGCGGGCGACCTGAATTGTTTCCACGACCAGAAGCTGCGTTACGGCTGGCCGCGGACGGCGGTCAACGACGTGTTGAAGGCGCAGGCCGACGAAAAACTCCTGCGCGGAGGGTATGCGGATTTCTACAATCTCTGGTACGAGCTGCCGCCGTCGAGACGGGGCAGCGGGCTGGTTGACGGCCGCTGGACGACGTTCATGCAGATGATCGTTTCGCGTGGGCTGTACGATTTCAACGGGGTGCAGTACATCGACAACTCGTTCGCGGTGGGCGCGTTTCCAGGGTTGAATATCAACGAGGAAGGGCGTCCGTTTCGCTGGTCTTTCCAAGGCGCGGGACGCGGGTATTCGGCGAACTTTCCGCTGTCGGCGCGTTTCCAGACTGTGAAGAACAATCGCACGGAGCAGTTCATCGAGCTGAAGCCCCGGGAGGAGGAGGGCCGGAAGGACTAAGGGATTGCGGGCTGAGTCCGGAGCGTGGATACGTGGCGGATGTTCACGGTTTATACGTACGCCGGCTGCGATTCCTGCCGGAAGGCGATCAAGTGGCTCCGCGCCCGTGGCGTGGATTTTGTGGAGAAACCGATCCGGGAGACGCCGCCGACGACCGGCGAATTGCGGGCGATGCTGAAGTTTCGAGACGGCGAGCTGCGGAAGCTGTTCAACACGGCGGGACAGGATTACCGGGCGCTCGCGCTGAAGGACAAACTGCCGTCGATGAGCGAGGCTGACGCGCTCGCGTTGCTCGCGACGAATGGGAATCTCGTGAAGCGTCCGTTTCTGCTCGGGCCGAAGACGGGGCTGGTGGGCTTTGATGAAGCGGTGTGGGCGGAGCAACTGGGCGGGAACGAGTGATACGACACGGAGGTTGCCTCGCAAACTCAGTGGGATCGTGGCCGCAAAGAGCGCAGAAATTGCGTGCCCGCCGGTGTTGTCCTCACGTTCGCCTATAGGCGCTGCTAACGGTTCAGGGCCACGCTTCAGAAAGCGCGGCTACGGGGAAGTGAGGCTGCGCGGGGAGGGCGCGGCTGCTCTTCGTTGGGCCGGTGTCCGAGTGTTTAGTTCGCCGTCGGGCTGGCGTTACGTCCGTTCAGGCTTTCGTGGACGGCGCGGCCGAGGGCGGCGAGGGTGAGCGGTTTGTCGAGGACGCGGGTGATGCCGAGGACGCGGGCGGAGTTGAGATCAACTTCGTTCATGAAGCCGCTGATCAGCACGACGGGCAGGTCGGGGCGCAAGGTTAGCACACGGCGGATGACCTCGAGGCCGGTCATTTTCGGCATGGTGAGATCGGTGATGAGCAGGGCGACGGCGGCGGGATCTCGCTCGAAGTCGGCGAGCGCGGCGGGGGCGTCGTGATGAGTGACGACTTCGTAGCCGAGGCGCACCAGCAGTTGGGAGGCGGCGCGGCCGATGGGTTGCTCATCGTCGAGGAAAAGGAGTCGCTGGCCCTGGCCGCGGGGTATGCCGTGAGCCGGTGTCGGAAATTTCGATACGACCCCTTGGGGAACGCGTGGGAAGTAGAGTTGAAACAGCGTTCCCTCGCCGGGCTTGCTGAAAACCACGATCGCGCCCCGGTGGTTTTGCATGATGCCGTGGACAACCGACAGGCCGAGGCCGGTACCCTGGCCGGGAGGTTTGGTGGTGAAGAACGGTTCGAAGATCCGCTGAACGACCTCGGGCGGCATGCCGGACCCGCTGTCGCGAACGGTGACGCGAACGAATTCGCCCGTGCGAAGTTGCGGGTGTTGGGCGACCGCCTCCGGGCCGACGGTGAGCGTTTCCTCGGCGATCTCGATGGAGCCGGGCGCGTCGCCGATGGCTTGGACGGCGTTGGTACACAGGTTCATGAGCACCTGGTGGATTTGCGTGGGATCGCCTTCGATCAACGGTGCGCCGGGTGCGGGCTGGTGGCGGATGGCGATGGAGCTTCGGACGGTGGCGCGAAGGAAGCGCAGGCATTCCTCGACGAGCGGGGTGATGGCGAGGGTTTCGCGGCGGGCCTCGGCGTGGCGGGTGAAGGTGAGGATCTGGCGGACAAGCTGGCGGGCGCGTTCGGAGGCTGCCTGGATCTCGGAGAGCTGCGCGTGAACGGTGCTGGTGGGCGGGAGGTCGAGGCCGGCGATGTCGGCGTTGCCGAGGATGCTCGTGAGGATGTTGTTGAAGTCGTGAGCGACGCCGCCGGCGAGTGTGCCGAGCGCCTCCAGTTTCTGGGTCTGGCGGAGTTGTTGTTCGCGCAGTCGGAGTTGTTCGGAGGCGTGGCGGGCCTCGGTCAGGTCGGAGACCACGACAAGGATGCGCGGGCCTATCCGGCAGGCGGATACGCGGAGCCAGCGGTCGGGCTTGTAGAAATACTCGTAAACGGATTCGCCGCCCGGCGCGATGGCGGCGGCCAGACGGGCGCAGCAGATTTCGCCCTCGGGCAGCGCCCGGGAGAGGCGGAGGCCGGTGGCGTGAGGCGGGAACGACAGCATGCGTCGCGACGCCGGATTGGCCTCTTCGATGATGAAGTCGGCGGGTTCGCCGCCGAGTGGAGAAAGTACGACGATGCCTTCCTGCGACGCTTCGATGAGGCCGCGGTAACGTTCTTCGCCGGCGCGCAGGGCCTCGGCCTGGTTTGCGACCCGGGTGTGCAAGGCGCGTTGGCGTCCCATGGCCCAGATCGCGATGGCGAGGGCGATGGCGAGGCCGGCGGCGATGGCGAGGGCGATGTGGAGCGCGGAGTATCCGGGAAGTGGATCGACGCGACCAAACCACCGGCGGTAGATGCGTTCGAACTCGCCGGTGCGTTGCAGGATGGCGAGGCCCTCGTTGAGTTTGGCGAGGAGCTCCCGGTCGCTATCCTGCACGGCGAAGCAGTAGCGCACGGTGTAGCCGGGCACGGGTTCGCCGACGGGGGCGATGTTTCGGAGTTCGAGCTGGTGTGCGCTGAGAAGTCCGGTGAGGCGGGAGGCGAGGGTGGCGTCGTTTTCGCCGGCATCGAGTTTGCGAAGGGCCTGCTCGACGGATTCGACGTGGACGATGGAATCGGCGAGGCCGGCGGAGCGGAGGAGTTGTTCGCCGAGACTGCCCTCATGAACCATGACGCGGCGACCGCGCAGGTCGGCGAAGTCGCGAATCGGGGTGGCGTTCTTCCGCGCGAAGATGGAGCCGGCCATCGTGAGATATGGAACGGAGAAATCGGCGTGAGCCTGGCGGTTGGGCGTTTGCGCGTAGGATTGGAGCGAGTCGAGGCGCTGCTCGCGAAACGCGGCGGTGATGACATCGGTCGGGCCGGAAACGCGTTCGAGACGGAGGCCCATCGTTCGCTCGATAGCGGCGAGAAGATCGACGGCGTAACCTTCGATCTGGCCGGAAGAATTGAGGTGAGAAAAGGGGTAATTGTCGGTGAAGACACCGACGCGGATGGGTAACGTCGCGGCGGATTCCTCGGGGGGCGCGGACTGGGCGGGGAGGCCGGAGGCGACGAGGAGGGAAAAGACGAAACTCCAGGCGGGACGGCGGACAAGGCGCCGAAGAAATTGCGGGCCGGAGACCATGCTGAATGGGCGGATGGTTGCCGGATATGGGCGGCGCGGCAAGGCCGGTGATGCCGGAAGCGAAGGCGGGCGGCCGGAATTGGCGTCACGGGCGACGGTCCGGGGGCGAAAGCCGAAAGGCTTCTGGATGCGGGGGATTCGGGCGGTGGTGCGGCGCGTTGGGTGGTTTTCTTGACAGAAAAGGGGGCATCGCCGCGTATGCGGCGGATGAAATTTCGAGGAACGAACGGATTGCTGCTGACGATCGCGCTGACGATGGCGCTGGCCGGTTGCGTGGGATCGGGGCGGAGGGAGCCCGGCAATTTAACTGCGCTCAAGGCGGAGTTGATCCGGTATCAGGAATCTGGCGACTACGAGCGCGGACTCGACGCGGTGGCTCGGGAGGCGTCGCGCTGGATCGAAGCGCGGGCGGCGCGGAAGGGCGCGGGCGAGCGGCTGGCGGTGGTCTTCGACGTCGACGAGACCGTGCTTTCGAACTGGGAGAATATGGTGCGCGACGATTTCGGCTATGTCTCGGAGCGCTGGCACGCGTGGGTGGAGCGGGCTGCGGCGACTGTGATCGAGCCGGTGCGGGAAACGTACCTGACTGCGCGGCGCACGGGTGTGGCGGTGATTTTTTTAACGGGGCGAAAAGAGAAGGACCGCGCGGCGACGGAGCGAAATCTGGTGAAGGCGGGACTGGGGGATTTCGAGGCGTTGATCGTACGGCCTTCGTCCGGGGAGCGTGTGAGCGCGGTGGAGTTCAAGACGGCGGTGCGTAAGCGGCTCGTGGACGATGGCTGGACGATCGTCGCGAACGTGGGCGATCAGGAAAGCGATCTGGCGGGTGGGTACGCGGAGAAGACGTTCAAGCTGCCGAATCCGTTTTATATCACGGAATGAGGCGCGCATCCGCGGGGCGGATGCGCTGAGTGACTGAATGACCAATGATCAGTGACCAATGGGCGGAAACTCAGGAATCGGGGCTAAAAGAAAACCCGCGCCAGGATCGGCGCGGGTTTTCGGGAGCGGAGCCGACCGGAAACGTCGGCGTTTCCACGAAGCGAGCATGTTGGATATTATTTCGCGGGCGCGGGGGCTGCGGGCGACGCGGTGCTCGTAGCGGCCTCGGGAGCCGGTGACGGCGCGGGCGGCGTTTCTACTTTTTTTGCGAAGGGCCAGAGGCGGTTTTCGAGTTGGTAATGCGGGGCGGCCCAGAGGTTGTAGCCGAGCCAGGCACCGAGGAGGAGCAGCACGACGAGGATCGTGAGGCGCTTGCGGCGGGCGGCGGCTTTGTCCTCGAAGGGATCGGCGAGCGAGCGGGCGGAGCCGGGCGGGATGATGGCGCGGGCGGTGAGCTCGGTGCCGAGGGGGACGTTGACTTTGACGCGTCCGTTCACGGCCCAGCCGTTGGCGTCGAGGATCGGGCCGAGGGTGCGCTGGCGGAGTTTCAGCCAAGCGATGATCATCGAGGGACCCGAGATCACGAGGACGATGCCGAAGAAGACGAGGGGCAGCTTCCACCATTCGAGGCCGGCGAGGCCGGTGGCGATGGCACCGATGGCGCCCATGATCGCCCCCACGGCGACACCGAGTGCGGCGACGGTGCCGACATCGATTTTCTTGGGGCCGGCGGGCGCGGCGGCGGGAGCAGCGGGCGCGTTTTTATCCGCGTTGGCGGCGGCGGTCGCGGCGGCGGCGAGTTTGGCATCCGCGGCGGAATCGGCGGCGGCGGCGCGCTTGGCCACCTGCTCTTCGATCATGCGGATGAACTTTTTATACGGGGAGAGAAACGCCTGTCGGATGCTGATGGGATGATCGACGATCTTGGTGATGGTGGCGTCCCAGTCGCGGCCTTTGCGGTCGTAGAAGAG
>CAMLSH010000084.1 GCA_946482625.1 uncultured Opitutaceae bacterium | reverse complement strand
CTCGCTGGTCCGTGGATCAGCGGCGGCATCGAGTTCAACTGGCCGCAACACCACCGGCCGTCGACGTTTATGCCGGCGGATTCAGAAATCGAAAACCACGCGGACGGCTCCGTCACGGTGTGGCTCAGCGAACACGATCCGATGTCGCGCATGAAGGGTATGCACGGCGTGTGCCTGCATCCCGGTCGGGCGATCGTCGAACTCAAGGCGCGCGCCTACAACCGCACGACGCTTCCCCAGACTTTTCTGTGGTGGGCCAACGTCGCCACGCGCGTGCACGAGCACTACCAATCGTTTTTCCCGCCCGATGTGACCTTCGTCGCCGACCACGCGAAACGCGCGATCAGCACGTACCCGCGCGCTGACGGACACTACTACGGCATCGATTACGGAGCACGGCCGCGCGATGGCGTTCCCTCGAACGAGATTCCTCCAAAGTTCGTTCCGCCGCATTGCTCCACTGAATCGAAAACGCAGGATCCAAAATCGAAAATCGCCGACTACGCGCCCAACGATCTGAGCTGGTACGCGAACATTCCGGTTCCGACCTCCTACATGTGCATCGGCACCGAGGACGATTTCTTCGGTGGCTACGATCACGCGCGTCGCGCGGGGATCATCCACGTTGCGAATCATCACATCGCGCCGGGCAAGAAACAGTGGACCTGGGGCAATCATCCCTTCGGCTACGCGTGGGATCGCAACCTCACCGACGTCGACGAGACGGGCGAGTTCGCGCCTTACATCGAGCTCATGGCCGGCGTCTTCACCGACAACCAGCCGGACTTCTCGTTTCTCCAGCCCGGCGAAACGAAAACGTGGAGCCAGTATTGGTATCCTATTCGCGAGATCGGTCCCGCGCAGCAGGCGAATGCCGACGCTGCCGTCAGCTTGCGCGTGCAAGGATCGCAGAGTGCCAAATCTCGCGCCGCAGCGAGGCTCGGTGTCTGCACGACACGACGGATATCACACGCAACCGTGCGCCTCTTCGCCGCGGGGAAAACGATCTACGAGCGCTCCATCGAAATCGAGCCGGACTCTCCGCACGTTGCAACCGTTACGCTGCCGAAAGGTGTCACCGAGTCCTCTCTACGCCTCGTGGTCGATGTCGATGACCGTGAGCTGATCGCGTATGCCCCCAAACCTGCCCGCCGTGCGGAGCCACCCGCGCCCGCTACGGAGCCGCTCGCACCGCGGGAAATCATCAGCGCCGACGAACTCTACGTCACCGGGCTTCACTTGGAGCAGTATCGTCACGCGACGCGCAGTCCGGTCGATTACTGGCGCGAAGCACTGCGCCGCGATGCCGGTGACGCGCGCTGCAACAACGCGCTCGGCCTCTGGCATCTTCGGCGTGGCGAATGGTCCGACGCGGAGAAATACTTTCGCGCCGCGATAGCGCGCCTCACCAGCCGCAATCCGAATCCTGCCGACGGAGAACCGCACTACAATCTCGGCCTTTGCCTCCGTCACCAAGCGCTCGCGTGCATCAAGGTCGAAGATCAGGCGGATCTGCTGAACGACGCGTACACCGCGTTCTACAAATCAACCTGGAATCAGGCACAACAGCCGGCGGCGTTTCACGCGCTGGCGGAAATCGACTGCCGCCGCGGTGATTGGGCGGTCGCGCTCGATCACGTCGATCGTGCGCTGCGCGCCAATGCTGACAACCTGCGCGCTCGCGACCTCAAGGCAGTTATCCTGAGAAGGCTTGATCGAGAGTCTGAAGCCGATGCCCTGCTCGCCGAAACGCTCGCGCTCGACCCGCTCGATTGGTGGGCGCGGTTCTTGCGTAGGGAAAAGCTCACCTGCGACGCCCAAGTCCGGCTCGACCTCGCCCACGATTGCGTGCGCGCTGGACTCTTCTCGGAAGCGCTTGCACTCCTCGCCGACGCGAAGCCAGGCGCCTTTGACGGCACCGCTCCACTGATTGCGTACACGACGGCCTGGATCTGTGGCCAAACGTCGGATACGACAGGAGTGCGGCGCTGGGTGGCTGCCGCGCAAAAGGCCGCGCCGGATTACTGCTTTCCCGCGAGGCTCGAAGAAATTCACGTCTTGGAATTCGCGATGGCAATGAATGCGCGCGATGCACGCGCGGCGCTTTACTTGGGCCATCTGCTCTACGATCGCCGACGCCATCGCGAGGCGATCTCGTGCTGGGAGAAGTCGGTGCGGTTGGATCCGCGTAACGCGATCGCGTGGAGGAATCTCGGCATCGGTTATTTCAACATTCTCGCGCAGCCCGCGAAAGCGCGGCTCGCCTACGATCGCGCCGTCAATGCGAACTCCCGCGACGCGCGGCTCCTCTTCGAGCGCGATCAGCTTTGGAAGCGACTTCGCATCGCCACGACCTCGCGTCTGCGCGCGCTGGAAGCGCATCGCGACCTCGTGGATCAACGCGACGACCTCACCATCGAATTTTGCGCGCTGTTGAATCAAACTGGGCGTCACGCCGAAGCGCTCGCCGTCATCTCCGCGCGAAAATTCCAGCCATGGGAGGGCGGCGAAGGTCTCGCTCTCGGTCAGCACGTTCGCACGCACCTCGCGCTCGGCCGCGCGGCGCTCAACGCGAGTGATGCCGAGAAAGCGCGGGGGCATTTCGAGGCCGCAATCGGCGCACCCGAAAATCTCAGCGAGGCGAAACACGTCCTCGCGAATCAAAGTGATATTCATTTCTGGCTCGGCTGCGCTTACGAAGCGCTCGGACGACGCAACGACGCGCGACGAGCTTGGACCGCCGCCGCGACGTTCCGCGGAGATTTTCAGGAGATGAGCGTTCGCACGATGTCGGAGATGACTTATTGGTCCGCGCGAGCGTGGGAAAAACTTGGACGGCCCGGCGAAGCCCGGCGCTTGTTCAAGCAACTGCTCGCGCATGCGCGTCAGCTCGCGAAGACAGCGGCGAAGATCGACTACTTCGCCACGTCGCTGCCGACGATGTTGCTCTTCGACGACGATCTCCAAGCGCGACAACTCACGGCCGCGCTGCTGCTCGAAGGCCAAGCGCTGCTCGGACTAGGACGTGTCCGCGAAGGCCGAAATCGCCTCCGGCGAGTTCTCAAGCGCGAGCCCAGTCACGCTCTCGCGGCGGACTTTCTCCAAAACTGATCCCGGACAACAGCATGAAGCTGCTATTGGTCGCCGCACTCCTCGGACTCGCGCCGGTAGTATCTTCAGCCGCCGAGGTCATCGATCTGGCCGGCACCTGGCACGTTTCGCTCGATCGCAAGGACTCCGGTCGAGATGAGCGCTGGTTTACGCGCGCGTTGGAGCAACCGCTCCAGCTGCCGGGCTCATTGCAACAAGCTCGGTTAGGCGATCCGATCACGGTCGATACCGAGTGGACCGGCGGGATCTTCGATAAGTCGTGGTTTACCGCGCCGGAGTACGAGGTCTATCGCGAGCCGGGGAACATCAGGGTTCCTTTTTGGCTGCAGCCAGAAACTCACTACACCGGCGCCGCGTGGTATCAGCGCACGATCGAAATTCCGGTCACATGGGTAGGACTCCGCGTGACGCTACGCCTCGAACGACCGCACTGGACCACGACCGTTTGGCTGGGAGATCGCGAAATCGGCTCGAGCAATGCGAGCTCAACGGCGCACATTTACGAACTTGGTTCCGATCTGCCGGCGGGCCGTCACACGTTGACCATCCGGGTCGACAATCGGCTGGATCCCGACATCGGCGAAAACTCGCACAGTATTTCCGATCACACCCAGGGTAATTGGAACGGCATCGTCGGCCGCATCGAACTCTCGGCTCACCAGCCAATCTGGATCGACCAGGTCGAGGTAGACGCCCGCATCGCAGATCGCACCGCATGGGTTCGTGGCCAGTTGGGTCGCACGGCGAATCAATCCTGGCCTTCTACGGTGGAGATTGCCTCTCCCGGTTTGAGCGCCGTGAAAGCAAGCGTGGCACGCGACGGTTCGTTTGCGGCGGAGTATCCGTTTCCTTCTGACGCGCCGTTGTGGGATGAATTCACACCCGCTCTTCACGAGCTGACCGCGACGCTAGCCAATGGCGAGCGCGAGACGGTGCGCGTTGGTTTCCGGCAATTCTCCGCCGAGGGCCGCCAGCTGATGATCAACGGTCGCAAGCTCTTCCTGCGGGGTGCGCTCGATTGCGCCGTCTTCCCCAAGACTGGGCACCCGCCGACGGACCGCGCCTCCTGGCTGAAGGAATTTCGGGTGATCAAAAATCACGGCCTGAACCACGTGCGCTTTCATTCGTGGTGTCCGCCTGAGGCCGCTTTCGAGGCTGCCGATGAGCTCGGTCTGTATCTGCAAATCGAAGCCGCCTCCTGGCCCAACTGGTCCACCACGCTCGGCGATGGCAAACCCGTCGATGCATGGATCGAAGCGGAGAGCCTTCGCATCCTTAAAGCTTACGGTAATCATCCCTCCTTCGCGATCCTCTGTTCCGGCAACGAGCCGAAGGGTGAGCACTATCCAGCGTGGCTGGCCGGCTGGACCGACCGCCGCAAACGAGCGGACCCACGGCGCCTTTACACCGCCGGTGCTGGGCGGCCCGAGATTCGTGAAAACGATTTCCACGTCAGTCCCGCGCCGCGCATTCAACATGGCGACGAAGGGCTCGCCTCCCGCATCAACGCGCGAGCACCGGAAACCCGCACCGACTACGGCGACTATATTCACGCGCGCACAGCTCCGGTCGTCGTGCATGAAATCGGTCAGTGGTGCGCGTATCCGAACTTCGCAGAGACGGCCAAATACACCGGTTATCTCAAGCCGCGGAACTTCGAGATCTTTCACGCTTCGCTCTCGGCGAACGGCATGGCCGATCAAGCGCGCGACTTTCTCTTGGCCTCCGGCAAACTTCAGACGCTCTGCTACAAGGAGGACATCGAGTCGGCTCTCCGTACGCCCGAGATGGGCGGCTTTCAGCTGCTCGGCTTGCAGGACTTTCCGGGCCAAGGCACCGCGCTGGTGGGCGTGCTGGATCCTTTCTGGGAGGAAAAAGGCTATGTCACGCCCGCCGAGTTTCGCCGGTTCTGCAACAGCACGGTGCCGTTGGCGCGCTTGGACAAACGGGTATTCACCAACGACGAGTATCTCTCCGCCGACATCGAGATCGCCCATTTCGGGGCCACCGACCTCGCGGACATAGTGGTCCGCTGGAAGCTCGCGAACGATAACGGACAGGTGATTCGCCAAGGTGTATTCCCTCGTTCGACGATCACCGTCGGAAGCGGCGCGAGGTTCGGCCATCTTCATGAGTCGCTCGCAGATATTCCTTCTCCCGCTCGCTATCGCCTCGCCGTCGAAGTGGCTGGCACAGATTTCGCCAACGACTGGGACGTTTGGGTGTATCCGCCCGTGGACAAAGTCGTGAACGCCCCGCCCGCAGCTGTTCCAGTCGTGTCTCGATTGGATGCCAGCACCCGTGCCATTTTGGAAGCCGGCGGCACGGTCTGGCTGATGGCTGATAGCAAACACGTGCAGCCTGATCCCAAGAGAGGCGCCATTGCGTTTGGGTTCTCGAGCATCTTCTGGAACACCGCGTGGACGAATGGCCAGCCGCCACACACGTTTGGCGTTCTCTGCGATCCGAAGCATCCCGCGTTTGCGTCTTTCCCGACCGATTCCCACAGCAACTGGCAATGGTGGTATCCGATCAAGGAGGCCGCTCCCATGATCTTGAGCGAACTCCCGCAGGAGTTGCGTCCGATCGTCCAAATCGTCGACGACTGGGTAACCAACCGAAAGCTCGGCCTGGTGTTTGAAGCGCGGGTGGGCCGCGGCCGCCTTCTGGTATCCAGCATCAACTTACGCGACGCCGCGCTCGATCCGGTTCGCCGCCAGCTACGCGCCAGCCTGCTCGCGTACGTCAACAGTCCGAATTTCAACCCCACGGTATCCGTTACTCCCGAGGCTTTGGCCGCTCTCTTCAAACCCTGACCCCGCTTGCCCCATGCACACTGCTGCCACGTTTTCCTCTGACGGCGCGAAAGCCGAATTTCGCGTCAGATACATCGTCCTCATTTCACTCATCGCTGCCTTAGGCGGTCTGCTTTTCGGTTATGACTGGGTGGTGATCGGCGGAGCGAAACCGTTTTTTGAGCGCTACTTTCAGCTTCAAGATGCCGCGCAGTCCGGCTGGGCCAATAGTTGTGCGCTGATCGGCTGTCTCGTTGGCGCGCTCGGTGCGGGTGCGCTGAGCGATCGGTTCGGCAGGAAGCGATTGCTGGCCGCCGCGGCGCTTATCTTCGCTGTCACCTCCATCGGCAACGCGCTTGCCCAGACATTCACCGCGTTCGTGGCTTGGCGAATCTGTGGCGGCGTTGCCATCGGCCTGGCCTCGAACCTTTCGCCCATGTATATCGCCGAGGTCGCGCCTCCGGCCTGGCGCGGACGGCTCGTGTCGCTCAATCAACTGACGATCGTGATCGGGATTCTGCTCGCGCAGATTGTGAACTGGTATCTTGTGCGTGACCTGCCTGCGGGCGCGACCGACGACTGGATTGCGAGCTCGTGGTATGGCGAGAGTGCCTGGCGCTGGATGTTTGGCCTCACGGCGGTGCCGGCTGTGCTTTTCTGCATCGGCACCGCATTCATTCCCGAAAGCCCGCGATGGCTCGCAACGCGCAAGCACCGCGAACGCGCCTGCCGTGTGTTGGAGCAGATCGGCGGGCTGCGGTATGCGCAGGAAACCTACCGTGAGATCGAAGGCGGCCTCGCCGACGCGAACGATAAACCGCGATTGCGCGACTTGTTCGACCCGCGCATGCGCAAAGTGATCGTTCTCGGCGTGACACTGGCTGTTTTCCAGCAGTGGTGCGGCATCAACGTGATCTTCAACTATGCGGAGGAAATCTTCCGCGCTGCCGGCTACGATGTGTCGTCGGTTCTCAAGAACATCGCATGGACGGGATCGGTGAATCTACTGTTCACGTTGGCGGCGTTTGCGATCGTTGATCGGGAAGGTCGGCGTCCGTTGATGCTCGCCGGCGCTGGCGGTCTGGCTGCCGTATACGGCATCATGGGCATTGGTTATCATGGCGGCGTACAAGGCCTGCCGATGCTGCTGCTCGTGCTTGCTGCGATCGCGTTCTACGCCATATCGCTCGCGCCGGTGACATGGGTTGTCATTTCCGAGATTTTCCCAAACCGCATTCGCGGGGCTGCAGTTTCGGTGGCCGTCACCTCGCTCTGGATCGCGTGCTTCATCCTGACTTACACGTTTCCTATCTTGAACCAGACGCTCGGTGCGGCGGGAACGTTCTGGCTCTATGCGTTCATCTGCCTAGCGGGCTTCGTCTTCATCGCGCTGCGATTGCCGGAGACCAAAGGCAAATCGCTCGAACAATTGGAGCGCGATCTGGTGGAGTGACGCACCGACTCTGGGGCCGCCGCCGACCGCGTGGTGGAAAGCCGCTAATCGCGAACGACGGCCTGCGCGTCGTTCATTGCTCGCTGAGGTAGGCGCGCCAGCCGCCGAGCGAGGTGATGTCGCGGGCGCCAACCACAGCGGCGGCTTCGCAGAGGAAACCTTGGACGGTTTCGCCGTCGATCAGGGTGAGCCTGCCGATGCCGAGCGGTGCCGGAATGCCGGATACGAAAATGCCATAGCCCGCAACGGGGATTTCCCAGACTTCGACTTCGATGCTTGCACCGCCGTCGGCGACGCGAACGAGTCCAGGTTTCGGCGGAGTGGTGCCGGGGAGCGCGTAGAGTTTGTAGACGGGCGCGGTCTTCGTGGCACGGACCAGGCCCGAGCCGAGAGTTGTAAGCTGGTGGTTGAGCGGGAGCCCGCTGAGGTGGGCGCCGCAGACGGCGAGTTTGACGGTCGGGCCGGCCGGGCGAAGGGCGCGTTTCGGAGCGGCTTCGTTTAGAAATTTCGCGCCGAGACGGAGGACCCGGTCGTCGTGGAAGGCGGGTGCAACGAGGGTGACGCCCCACGGTAGACCGCTCGGAAGAAAACCGGCGGGCACGGCGACGGCGCACAGGTCGAAAAGGTTCAGGTAATTCGTGTAGTAGCCGAGATTGCTGTTGAGCTGGATCGGGTCGGCTTCGAGTTCGGCGACTTTGTAGATCGTGCCGGCGGTGGGTGTGAGGAGGACGTCGATGTTGTTCCAGGCGGCCTCGGAACGGCGGCGGAGGTCGGCGAGTTTGTAGATGGATTCGAAGGCACCGACGGCGGTTTGCGTGCGGGCTCCTTCGATGATTTTGCGCGTGACGGGATGGAGCTCACCGGGGTGGTTCTCGATGAAGTCGCGGACGGCGGCAAAACGTTCGGCGACCCAAGGGCCTTCGTAGAGGAGGCGGGCGGCTTCGACGAAGGGTGCGGAATCGATTTCAACGAGCGTCGCGCCGAGGTGTCTCCAGCGTTCGACGACGTCGGCGAAGAGTTTTTCCGCCTCGGTGTTGCCGAAGAACTTGAGCTGATCGGCGCGCGGAATGCCGATGCGCGGCGGCCATGTTTCGTCGGAAACGGGCGGCGCGGCCGGACGGCTGTACGGATCTTCGGCATCGTAGGCGGCGGCGACGGAGAGCACTTCGGCGGCGTCGGCGATGGTGCGGGTGAAGATGGAAATGCAGTCGAGCGTGCGGCAGGCGGGGACGACGCCACGGGTACTGAGGAGGCCGCGGGTGGGCTTGAGACCGACGAGGTTGTTGAAGGAAGCGGGAATGCGGCCGGAGCCGGCGGTGTCGGTGCCCAAAGAAAAACTACAGAGTCCGGCGGCGACGGCGGTGGCGGAACCGGAGCTGGAGCCGCCGGGGATGTAGGCGGCGTTGAAGGCGTTGCGCGGCGTGCCGTAGGGCGAGCGGACGCCGACGAGGCCGGTGGCGAATTGATCGAGATTAGTTTTGCCGAGCGGGATGGCGCCGGCGGCGATGAGGCGTTCGACGACGGGTGACGAGGTGGTGGGCGTGTACGCGTAGGCCGGACAGGCGGAGGTCGTGGGGACGGCGGCGAGATCGATGTTGTCTTTGATCGCGAACGGAGCGGCGAAGAGCGGATGTTGCGCAGAAGGGCCGGAGGCTTCGAGGGCGGCGGCGGATTCAAGCCACGTGGATTTCGGCAGGCGGTGAATCCAGAGGGCGGGATCGGCCCAGGCTTGCTCTCGGTGCCAGATTTCTTCGACGAGCGCGGTGGGCGTGAGGCCTTGGGCGAAGGCGGTGCGGAGGGAGGCGAGGTCGAGCGTGAGTGAGGCGGGTTTCACGGTGGGGAGCTAAGCGTGTTGTGTGCCGGAGTGGAGGCGGAAAGTGGGCGGAGTTTTTTGAGGAACGCTCAACGTTTAACGCTGAACGCTTAACGTTCAATGCGGAGGAGGAGGACGCGGAGGTCGTCGTCCGGGGAATGTCAGAGGCACCGAGCGAACGCGGGCACTACGGGGTCCAGTTGAGGACGGAGATCGCCGCGGGTGGGACGGGCGCGGCGTTGCGGTCGTCGCCGTCGCGCTGGTGGGCGGCTTGCACGAGCATGTGGAGTTGTTGTGCGTTATTCCACGCGACTGGATCGAACGACGGCTCCCACGCTCCGACGGAAGCGGGTGTGAGCTCGGTCTCAGTCCAAGCGGAGTCGGCCGAGTCTGGGCGGCTGGCGGCGATGATGCGGGCGGAGCGGGCGTCGTCGCGGTAGATGAGGTGCAACGTGGGCGCGTTTTTTCTCCCTGAGGCGGGCGAAATCAGCAGGAGCGCGCGCGAGATGGGCGGGCGTTTGGTGCCGGTACCGGCGAGTGAGAAATTTTCGGTGCGCCCGGGACCAGTGATGTGCTGCCAGGTTTTGCCGTCATGCCGGACAATCTGAAATTGGGGCGGCGCCGAGGGAGTGGGTGACCAGTAGGAGACGATGTGCGGACGACCTTGGGCGTCGGTCGTGATCATCGGCGGGTTCATGAGGTTGCTGCGTTCCGGGATGCGGGCGGCGTATTCGGCACTCGATGACGTGATCGGGAGGATGCACGGGGTGGCGTCGGAGGTTGTCCACGTGCGGCCGCCGTCGGTGGAGCGTGCGTAGGCGAGGTCGTGGTTGCTGGCGACGTCGGGGGATTCGCGCCAGTTCCAGGCGAGGTGGAGCGTGCCGCGGGAATCGACGGTCATCGCCCAATAGGGGCTGCGGCGGCCTTCGCCGTCGATGAGGTTGGGTTGAATCGTGGACCAAGAGCCGGCGGCGGTGTCGTAGCGGTTAAGGACGAGCGAACCCTGGCCGGAGCGGCCGTCGCGATAGAGAAAGAGTAGGTCGCCGCCGGGGAGCGCGAAAAACTGCGGGTAGGTGACGCGGGTTTCGCGCTGGCCGGTCATCGGGGACTTCGGCGCAAGGTCGAGCGAGCCGGGGGCGATGGAACGCGCATAGTTGAGCGGGTTGCCGTGGTGATCCCACGAGACGTGGAGGTAGCCGGCGCCGTCGACGATGAGGCTGATGGAGTTGTGCGCATCGGCGACATTGCCGCGATAGGCGGAGCGGAGTGTTTCCCATGTATCCGAGTTCAGGGCACGGCGGGCGAGGACCATGAAACCATCGGCGTCGTAATAGGCGGCGAACTGGCGGTC
>CAMLSH010000083.1 GCA_946482625.1 uncultured Opitutaceae bacterium | reverse complement strand
GGGCTTTGCCAGCCTCGCTCGTTGCATACGATGCCGGGCTTGGGGTGGGTGCAGCGCGGCGGGGAGATATTCTCCTCGAAAAAACGGTTGCGGATCAGCTCGGCGTAGATGCCACCCTCGCCGCCATAATTGATATCCTCGAAGAAGATCCCGTAGAGCTCCGGTGAGACTGGCTGGGAGCGTGTAGCGTCGATGTGAACGGAGGCATCCCGTGTAACGGCTGTAGAGATGGTGGGGATCATGGCTAGCAGGAGCACGGGCGGGAGAAAGCGCAGGCGCATGGTATAATCAGAGAAGGTGAGCGATCAGGGCCGGTGAACCAAGTTAGGCGGTCCGCCTCATACAAGACCGCTCGACTTTGGAGCATCGCTCTTCAGGGCCGGTTTCGCATTTAAGAGCAACGAGACTACAGATCGAGCAAGGCCTGGATACCGCGATCGCAGCATAGGGCGTAAGGTGACCGTCTATGAGCGAGAACATCCAAGGGAAAGTTATCGTCATCACCGGAGCCAGCAGCGGTCTCGGTGAAGCCACTGCTCGCCGCCTGTCGGCCGAAGGCGCGACCGTTGTCCTGGGCGCGCGACGAGCGGACCGTCTTCAAAGGCTCACAAAAGAATTCGAAGCCAAAGGCGGGAAGTCGCTGGCAGTCACCGTAGACGTGACGGACAAAACTCAAGTGAAGAAGCTCGTCGATTCCGCTGTGGAATCGTTCGGTCGGATCGACGTGCTCATCAATAACGCCGGCGTGATGCCGCTCTCTCCGCTGGAGAAACTCAAAGTCGATGAGTGGGACCACATGATCGATGTGAACATCAAAGGCGTGCTCTACGGAATCGCCGCTGCGCTTCCGCACATGAAGCGTCAAAAGGCAGGACACATCATCAACGTGTCTTCCGTCGCCGGGCACAAAGTGGGCCCCACCTTCGCGGTGTATTCAGCGACAAAACACGCCGTCCGCACCCTCTCCGAGGGTCTGCGTATGGAAGTGAAGCCTTACAATATTCGCACGACCATCATCTCGCCGGGCGCAGTCGCGACAGAACTGTTGGATGGGATTTCAGACCCGGAAACCGCCGCTGCCAACCGTGCCTACGTCGCAAAAGTTGCCGTGCCCGCCGATTCCTTCGCGCGCGCGGTTGCCTTCGCGATCAGTCAACCCGCCGACCTGGACATCAACGAAATCCTCTTCCGCCCGACCAACCAAGAGTGGTGAACAAGTTGTCCTGCGACCCACTCACGACTAAACATCTCATGAGTCCAATACGGCCTTCTCGCCGCGTCTTTTTAAAAACCGCGAGCGTCGCTGCCGTCGCAGCGCCGACGCTGCTGCGCGCGCAAACTGCCGCCCCTATCTCACAACTAAAAGCGTCCACCATGAATATTGAAATCATCCGCACCGGTTCGAAGCCGTCCGTCAAAGGGCCGTCAGACTGGTTCACCGGCACCACCCGCATCGATCCGCTATTCGACCCCAATGAATCGGCGCGCGCCGGAGCTGCGCATGTCACTTTTGAACCGGGTGCTCGCACGGCCTGGCACACACACCCGCTCGGCCAGAGGTTGATCGTCACCTCCGGCCTTGGCTGGGTACAGGGTGAAGGCGGCCCGGTGCAGGAAATTCGTCCGGGCGACGTTATCTGGTTTCCGCCGGGCCTGAGGCACTGGCACGGTGCGACGCCCATCACCGCGATGACGCACATCGCGATTCAAGAGCAGCTCAACGGCAAGGTCGTCGACTGGATGGAAAAGGTCAGCGACGAACAGTATCGCCGGTAACAACTTTCTCTCGTCCATCTCGGGCCGAGAAGGACGATCCATCAGACCAATACACCCATGATGAAGCCACTCGCTGTTTTGTTTACGCTCGTTGCCGCTTGGTCTCCCGCCTTTGCGGTCGAGCCCACCGGAAAGGCGCGCGCCGGTAACAGTGCCGAATCCGGCGGCTCCGTCACAGAGGCGCCCGTCTCTCAACACATAAAAATCACCATAGGTAAGCGGGTGTTCACCGCCACTGTGCAGGACAACGCCACGGCCGCCGCGTTTAAGGCGATGTTGCCGTTGTCGCTGAACATGCGTGACGTGAATCGCAATGAGAAGGCTTTCGACCTTCCATCCGATCTTCCAACGGCAGACGCCCCTCCGCGCACGATCCGCACCGGTGACCTGATGATCTGGAGCTCCCGCACGGTGGTGGTTTTCTACAAGAGTTTCTCCACGCCCTATAGCTATACGAGGCTCGGCAAGATTAAAGACCCCGAGGGGTTGGCCGAAGCGCTCGGTACAGGGAATGTGACCGTCTCCTTCGAACTGAAGTGAGCCCAATCGTAGTGCAGGGAAAAAAGGTCGGCGGAGGTTTTGGGCTGCGAAACGGGTTAAGTGGATTTGGCGGGCGTGTCGTTCCTTCTCTTTGAGGAGCGGAAGCTCTCTCGCCCCGAGGAGAGAGCCTAGTGGAACGAAGGGACTGTCGCAGAGATTCGTCCAAGGAGAACCTCTACGTGTATTGGCCACTCAGCGACATCCCGGTACGCACGGCTCAGGGAGCATCTTCCAGGACGGCGTTGCTGTTTAACGTGAGGCTGTCGGCGGAGATCGATCCGCGGACAACGCCGTTGACCACCACCGAACCAGTCGGGGCGACAACCGCTCCGTTGATCTCGGAGTGACTGTTCAGGGTCAGACCGCCCGAATAGACCTGCAATGTCAGCCACCCGGGATGGCTCGCGTTGCCGATCTTGCCGTCCAGGACGAAGCCGTTCGCCAAGGTAAGCACCACCGGACCGACGATTTGCACCGTCGCTTTATTGCTCATCTGGAGATTCTGCAACGAATAGACCGACGGCTCGGTCGCACCGACGACACCGAGCACGAGACCGCTCGAGCCAGTCAGCGAAACGTTGCCATAAGCGCCGGGTGGCACCGCGATGATTCCCGCGTTTCCGCCCAGCGCGAGATCGCGCACGGTCGAGAAATCGCCCGCGCTGTCGCTTGGCGAATTCAAGGTAACACTACGCGTGCCCGTCGGAGCCGCGGGAGCTGTGACGGCCGGCATCGCGATGGCATCGACCCGGCGCACCGCATAACGGAGAACCGAGCCGCTGTTGAGCGTCAGCGCATAGTTCGCCGGAGACGCACTGCCGGTCGCTTCCTTCGTGCCGACAAACGAGGGCGCTCCGTTGAGCTGCACGTTAGGCAATCCGGGCACGAGCAGATCGCCAGCGATCGCGCCGCTGCCGTTCAGCGTCAGGTATTCGGGGCTGAGCATCTGCACAGAGCCGTCAACCAGCCCGTTGATCATCGGCGCATGGCGCACGAGCGCGGTGATGGTGATCGTCAACGTGTCGGTTTTCGTCGCGGTATAGTTGGGATCGTCGATCGTCGCAGCGACGGCGTGTGTCCCCGGGTATATCGGAGCTTCGGACACGCCATCGTACGTCAACGTCACCGTGAGTCCTTCCGGGCTCGTGGTGGCCGTGACTGGCTTCGGCGTACCATCGTACCGCTGCGTCAACGGCGCCAGAGCCAGTGTGGCGGTGGCTTTCGCGATCTCGAGCGTGCCGCTGGCCGAACCCGTGTAGTTCGAGCTGAGCACTGTCGCAGCGACGGCATAACTGCCGGCGTCGGTCGGAGCGATTGCCGAGCCGCTGTACGTCAGGCTCACCGGCAGGCCGCCCGGGGCGGTGGCGACCGTAACGGGCTTCGGCACGCCGTCGTAGGTCTGCGCTAGATTACTCAGTGACACGAACGCGGGCGCTTTCGCGACCTCAAGCGTTCCGGTCGCGGAACCGGCGTAGTTCAGTTCGTCGATCGCCGCCACGACTGCATAGCTGCCGGCATTCGTCGGCGAAACAGACGAGCCGTCGTAGGTAAACGTGACCGCCAGATTCGCCGGATCGGTCGTGGCGCTGGCGGTCTTGGGAGCGTCGCTGTAGGTCTGCAAAAGATCGCTCAAGCTCACGGAAGCGGTCGCTTTCGCGATCACAAGCGTACCGCTGGCGGAGCCATCGTAGTTCGCATCGGAGATCGTCGCCGTGACCGCATAACTCCCCGCACCAACCGGCGCGGCGTTAGCGCCATCATACGTGAACGAGACCGCGAGGTTCGCCGGCGCAGTCGTGGCAGTCGCCACTTTCCCACTACCATCGTAAACGGCGGCGAGATCGTTGAGGGTCACCGTGGCGGCAGCCTTGGCAATCGACAACGTCAGCGTTTCGCTGCCAGTGCCGCCGGCGTTGGTCGCTCCGAGGATGACGGTGAAATCACCCGCAGTTGCGGGCGTACCGGAGATAACGCCACCGATCGGGTCGAGCGTGAGTCCGCCAGGCAATCCCGTGGCGGTGAAATTCATGGGCGAATTCGTGGCCGCAATCGTGTAGGTGAACGCTGCGCCGTACACTCCGCTCGCGCTCGTGGGACTAGTGATCTCCGGAGGCGGAGTGCGGATGAAAAACTCTTGGTAAACCGGCGTGGCGGCGGCTGTCGTGCCGGGTTTTCCCCACTGCCACGCACCGACGACCACGCGCATCGGATACACCGCATTGGCGGGCAACTGATCGGGAATCAACAGGGCGCTGTTGGTCTCGTCGTTGCGATAAGGGCCGGAGACGACCCAGTATTGCACGGGCCGGCCGGAACTGGCCGTTGCGTTGAGGGTGATCGGCTGAAGATCGTCCGAGTACTGGTCGGGGATCGCAGGGAAGGTGATCGTCTGGGCAGCACCGGTGATATTATTCACCACCGCCGAGGTCGTCACAAAAACTGGGCGGTCCGCCTCCCGGAAATTCGCGTCGCCGGGATGCCGGGCGATGATGAACGGTTCCCACGGCTGGCCCTGTTTGATCACCGTGCCACGATCCATCCAGACTTGGAAAGTATCCGGGCCAGTCTGTTTCAGCGCGCCGCTGCCGTTGGCTTTGAAGAGGATCGGGCCGCTCGCAATGCCGACCGCGCCGCCGTGAAAGAGACGGGGCACGGGCGATTGATTCATCGACGCACCGCGCACTTTGAAGGTCGCTCCGTCGGCTTGCAGCGTGACGCTGAGGCTGACGTTGCCAGTGCCGTTGGACTGCGACGCCAGCGAGGCGAGCGTGGTGGCGTTCTGGAACGCATTAATCATCTGCGGCCGTTTGCCGAAGCCAGCGTTCTGAGCGTCGCAGACGGCTTGGGCGAGTTCAGCATCGAGATACCAGTAGGCGCGGACGGGGTTTTTCCCGGCGGCGACCCAGGCGGCATAAGCCACCGGAGCGCAATTGCCCGAGCCAGACTTCGTCACGTCAACCAGGACGCCGGTCGTCGGATCGATCGTATTGAGCGTCGGAATACCTGTCGGGACCCAATCGACAGGGATGCGGCTTTGCGCGGCTTTTTTAATGAAGAGCGCGAGCGGACCCGATTGTGATTCGGAGTACTGGTAATGCCCACTGCCGGGCTGCACGTAGGCGCTCACGAGGCGATCGGCGCCGGCACCGCGGAGAGTCCGAAGCGCGGGCGCATCGCCGAGCTCCCACGTGTTGCCCCAGTTGGAAATTTCCTGCCACTCCGAGGCGACGTGGAGAATCGGCATGCCCGCCGGGACCGAGCCAGGGAACGTGCCCTTGTACGGAAGCATCGCGAAGATACGGCCGCCGAGCGCGGACGTGGTGTGCAATCCGCGCACCCAGGTGAACGGACTCGCCGCCGAGTGACCCGCCAGCAAGATCGGCGCGTGTTGTAGCTCCGCGTAGCCCGACTCGGCCGCGAGTTTCGCGAGCAGCGCGGCGACCTCAGCGCCGGCCTGTTCTGTCTGGTTCGCGAAACGCGTACCCGTCGCCGGATTGATGTCCGTCGCGAAATTGGTGCCCGTGGCCGGGTTGATGTCGGCGCTCTTGTAATTGTTGGGATCGAGGTCGATCGCACTGGTAACGGGGCCGGGCGTGTAATTGCCGACGCCGTTGGGTGTCCATGTTTTCGAGTCGCCGGGCGAGATGAAGATGATGCCGAGATGGGCTTCCGCGCAGGCTTGGCGGATCGCCGGGTCGTCAAACATCGGCTTCTCGAGCATGTTGTGCAGGCCGAGAACCACGCCCTGCAGTTTCGTCGAACCCGGCGGCACCCAGAGATAGGCGCGGCGCTGCGGGTCGGCCGTCCACGAGCCAAAGACCGGCGTCATGGGAATCGAATACTGATAAACCGTGCGCTGCGGCAGCGTGAAGTCCGGGGCGGCCGGTGTCGCGGAAGCCGGCGTGGACTGCGCGCCCTCGCCCACCGCATTCACGGCGGAGACCGTATAACTGTATGCCGAGCCGTTGGTCACCGCCGTGTCGGCGTAACTGGTAAGTGGAGACGCGACGGTCGCAAGAAGTGCGCCGCCTTTGTAGATCTTGTACGAGGTGGCCGTGACGCTATGCGACCAGTTGAGGCCGACCTGCGTGTTACCACCGGAAGCCGTGAAGCCGATCGGTGCCGCAGGCACGGCGGTCGGAGCGGCGACCGGCGTGTTACTGATGATTTGGATGCCCGCGATCTTCAGGCGCATCGTAGTGGAGCCAACATTGGTCGCCACGAATGTAGCGGTGAGATCGCCGGTCAGGCCGGTGAAGCGCACGTAGTTGCCCTGCTGCACGCTGCTGCCGGATGCGTTGACCGAGTCGGTCGAGCGCACGTAACCGATGCCGTCGACATCCGGGTTGCCCGCGCCGCCGCGGATGGCGAGCCGGTTGCCATTCGCCGTGATGGTGCCGCCACGCGACGCGCCGTCGTCATAGACGTAGAAGATCGCATCGTAACTCGCATACGGGATGCCGGTGACCGTGAGCGTGCTCGCGGTGCCGTCAAATTGATCGAAGACACTCGAGAAGAGATTCTTGTCGTGGAGCGCCGGACCGACGGTGACGGCGTCCGTGCCCAACTTGACCATGCCGCCGCCATTGCCGGCAACCCAAGTGGCGGTCGCGCTGGCGAGCGGAATGCCGAAATTATCGGTCAACGCATTCGTCGAAACCGTTTCGCCGGCGGCGGCCGGTCCAACGAGATTGTTCCAATACGGGAGTCTCACGACGCCGGCAGTATCCGAGACTGGCATGCCGTAGGTGTTGAAGGCGCGGAGATTCACGCCGAAGGCCGCCACGCTGGCCGGATCGATCGGCGCCGCACCGAGCGGCTTGGAATCCGGACTGGTGCCGACCGAGTTGGAAGCGGAGACAACATAGTAATACGTTTCGCCGTTGATCGCCGTGACATCCGTGAAACTGAGCGACGTAAGATCGCTCGCGAGCGTTGTGAATGGTCCGTTGGGGCTCGCGCTGCGCTTCACCGTGTAGCTCGTGGCGCCGACCGCGGCCTTCCACGTGATCGTGGCCTGACCATTGCCGGAAGCGATGGTGAGACCGGTCGGAGAAGTCGGTGCGACTGTGCCCGGGGTCGGCATGCTCGTGGCGATGATCTGGAATCCCGCGATCTTCAGGCGTTGCACGCTGTCACCCATGTTGAGCGCGACAAACGAGGCCGAGAGATTGCCGCTGAGTCCGGTGAACCGCACATAGTTGCCCTGCTGAGTGCCGGCTCCGAAAGTCGCGTTGGTGTCGGCTGAGCGCACGTAACCCGTGCCGGTGCTGGAGGGATTGGCGATGCCTGTGCGGATATAGTACGTCGTCGCGCCGACGGTGAATCGCCCACCACGCGCCGCGCCGTCGTTGTAAACGTAGAACACGACGTCGTAAGTTGGATACGGGATGCCCGTGACGGTCAGCGTACCCGGCGTGCCATTCCAGTGATCGAACACCGTCGCGTAGAGTGTGGCGTCGTCACTGGTTTCGGCGGTGCGCAGATTCATGCCGCCGGAGGAGCCGGCCGTGACGGTGACTGGCATCGCGGTGACGGAGCCGTTTTGGTCATTCGGGTTGGCAACCGTCACGGTGTTCCCCAGCGCGTTCGTGGGGCCGACGAGGTTGTTCCAGTTCGCGACCCGCTGCACACCGGCGAGGCCCGTCGGACTTAGGCCGTTGGCTGCAGATGTTTTCAAATTCACGCTGATGACCGGTAGCTCCACCGACTGGAGCGCGAGCGTGGCACTGCTCGATCCGATGGCATTGGTCGCACCCAAGGTTATCGTCGAAGCCGTGGCGGTCGGTGTGCCGGAGATCACGCCAGTCGCCGCATCGAGAGTTAGTCCGGCGGGCAATCCGGTGGCGGAGAAACTCGTCGGATTATTTGTCGCCGTGATCATGTAGCTGAACGGCTGACCGATGACCAAGGCCGCCGCCGTGGGGCTCGTGATCTGCGGCGCGGCTACGAGGCTGACGTTGTCGAATGTCGAGGTGTTGAGGAACGCGGCATCGCGCGAGCACACGGCAAAGCCGACGTTGATCGTGCTCGTCATCGCGATGGTCGCCGAGCTGATCGTCGTCCACGCGACGCCATCCGCAGAGACGGAGCCGGTGAAGACATTACCCGCGCGCTGAAGCTTGAACCAACGGGGCACGCTGATCGCAGGGCCGCTCACATATGTCGTGCTGCCCCCGGTGGCACTCCGGCTTGCGAAACGCGCGAGGCCATTGCCCGCATCAATCAACGCGATGGCCATCCGCGCGTTGGCGGCGTTGCTCTCCCGCATCATCAGGCCGACCTTGTCGTTGTTGGAGCCACCGATCACGCGGCTCGCGAGGCGCGCGATCAACACCCCATCGCCCGCCAGCGACCGATATCCAAAGTGTATTCCATCAGCCATGCCGCCGATGTCGGTGCCCGCACCCTTGATGATGTAACGGCCATCGTCGAAACTCGCACTGCCGGCCGTCGTTATATTGCCGATACCCACGTCCGCCCAAGGAGCCGGAAGGCCGAGCGTGAGGCCCTTGGCCACCATCGACTCGTAGCTTTCACCGGTCGCGTTCACGGCAACGACGCGATAGTAATATGCCGAACCCGCTGCGATCATCGTGTCGCTGTAGCTCGTTCCCGTAACACCACTCGCGACAACAGTGAAAACGCCATTGGCGCTAGTCGCGCGCTTCACGATGAAACTCGTGGCTCCCGAAGATGGGCTCCACGACACGTTCATCGCACCCGCCGTCCCATTCGCACCGACGTAGAGCGGCGCGGTCGGCACGGGCGCGGGATCGCTCGTGGTGCCGAGATCGAGCGCGACTGTGGAAAGCGGTGCGACCGCAACAGTGCCGCTGACGCTGGCGCCAGTCAGCAGATCGGACGCAGATGAAAAGCCACCCGGCGTCTTGAGCGTGTAGGCATTGCTTGGGTGCGCATTGATTCCGACGAGATAACGTCCGTAGCGAAACGCATAGAAGTCGGCCTTGCCGCGGAAGGGAGCGTCGTCGGTCGCGTCCGACGGCGCGGCGCCGAGCGGAAGGATTTCGCCGCCGTAGGCCTGGGCCGGAGGATTCGGCGGCGCCCATTGAGTGGCTTCGGGCTTGTCGATGAAACTCGCGGGGCGGGTGAAGCTGCCGCCGGCAGTGAACACAGGAACCGTTTCGAGCACGCCGTACTGATCGTAGGTTGGTGTGCTGAAGTGGAAACGGGCGATGCCGTTGATGCCGGTGCCGGTTTTCGCCTGCCAGTAGGAGGTGATCCAGAGCCGGTCATTGCCGCGCTTGAGGGCGAGGATGCGGTTCTCTTCGTCTGCCCACGCGAAATCCGGCTGACCGTCAGTCATGGGAAGCCGAATACCACTATCGGCGGTCGCCTTCACAGTCGCGTAGTCGGCGAACACGTTCAGCGCGTCGATCACCGTGTAGTAACGACTGTCCACGGTCAGCGACGCGAAATACTGATTATCGGCGAGCATCTGCTTCGCATAGCCGATCAACGCGGGATCGCCGGTCACGGCCGCGAGCCGCATGCCGCGTGTCCACTCGGAGCTGTCGCCGTAGACGATCGCATCTTCAAATTCACCGTCGCTCTCATCGACGCCGCGCCAGGCAAGCAGGCCGATCGCCTCCATCGTGCGATAGTGATCGGCGCCGTTGACGGTCATCGACTGGCGGCGGAAAGCGGCCCGCGCCTTCGCCATTTTGGCGGCCTGCTGGAGAAACTCCGGATTGCCGGTGATCAGATACCAATCGGCAATGTGGTAGGCCATTTCGCCGTAGGCGTTGCCTAGATAACCCCACTCGCGCGTCAGGCCCTTGCTCGTGACCTGATAGTAATTGCTTCCATATTTTTTCGAGCTGCCGCCAGCGGTCAGATCGCTGCCCAGCCAAGGAAGAAGACCACAGGCTTCTTTGAGATAACGCTGCGCCTCGACTTCGACGAACGCGCGGCTGTCGCCGAGCGCGAGAAGCCCTTTGTTCGCTTTGTAGATGCTTTCGTCGGCGAGGATAGTCTGGTTCGTGATGTATCGGTTGTCGCGCGTGGTGCGGCCAAACTCGCGACTCGCGTGGACCATGTCGCCCCAAGCTTGGCGGCGAGTTTTGTCCCCGCCGGCGGCACCGTAGTTCACAACCACATCGAGATACGGCGTGAGCTGGCTTTCGATCCGGTGAATCGCGTGGCCGATGTTGCCGAACCGCCCGCCCCACCCTTCGTTGCCGCCG